>CAYYZI010000349.1:0-3821 GCA_964475675.1 uncultured Geminicoccaceae bacterium | reverse complement strand
GGCTCGTTCCGCCTGGCGCCGCTCATCTCGGCGATCGGCATGTCGATCTTCCTGCAGAACTACGTGCAGATCCTCCAGGGCGCCAACGTCAAGCCGCTGCCGCCGGTGATCACCGGCGGCTATGTGCTCGGCACCGAGGGCACCTTCACCGTCCAGATCAGCAACATCCAGATCATCATCATGCTGCTCACGGTGGTGCTGATGGTGGTGTTCTCGACGATCATCGCCAAGACGCCGCTGGGCCGGGCGCAGCGGGCCTGCGAGCAGGATCTGCGGATGGCGGCGCTGTGCGGGGTCAATGTCGACCGCACCATCTCCCTGACCTTCGTGATGGGCGCGGCGCTGGCCGCCGTCGCCGGGCTGATGGCCACCCTCTATTACGGGGTGATCGACTTCTTCATCGGCTTTCTGGCCGGGGTGAAGGCCTTCACGGCAGCGGTTCTGGGCGGCATCGGCTCGATCCCCGGGGCCATGCTCGGCGGCCTCCTGCTGGGCATGGTCGAGGCCTTCTGGTCCGGTTATTTCACCACCGAATACAAGGACGTCGCCGCCTTCGGCATCCTCGTCATCGTGCTCGTCTTCCTGCCCACCGGCCTGTTGGGCAAACCCGAAATCGAGAAGGTCTGAGACCATGTCCGTAGCCGCTCGAACTGCCGTCGCCGGCACCGCGCGCTTCGACTGGCCGGGGGCCTTCAAGGAGGCGGGTATCGCCGCCTTCGTCGCCCTCATGCTGTTCCTGCCGCTGATGGGTTTCCGGCTGGTCGGTGCCGAGGGCCGGCTCGGCCTCGAATACCGCCCGCACTGGGTGGCGATCGGGGTGGTGGTGGTCTTCATCGGCCATCTCCTGGTGTCCTTGCTGCGGGCGATGGGCGGGATGCCGGCCAAGCCCAGCGGCCGCGCCGGCCCGATCGCCCGCTATGTCAACACCCATGCCAAATGGTTCGCGGTGGCCGGCATCGCCTTCGCCTTCGCCCTGCCCTTCACCCCCTTCGCCAACCGCTATGTGGTGGATGTGGCGACCACCGTGCTGATCTACGTGATGCTCGGCTGGGGGCTCAACATCGTGGTCGGCCTCGCCGGCCTGCTCGACCTCGGCTATGTCGCCTTCTATGCGGTCGGGGCCTATTCCTACGCCCTGTTCGCCCAGTGGTTCGGGCTCGGCTTCTGGGAGGCGCTGCCCATCGCCGGAGCACTGGCTGCCTCCTTCGGCATCCTGCTGGGCTTTCCGGTGCTGCGTCTCAGAGGCGACTATCTGGCCATCGTCACCCTCGGCTTCGGCGAGATCATCCGCATCATCCTTCTCAACTGGTATCCGGTGACCAAGGGACCGGACGGCATCTCCGGGATCCCGCGCCCGACCTTCTTCGGCCTCGCCTTCGCGCGGCGGCCGCCGGAGGGGGAGATCGCCTTTCACCAGTTCTTCGAGATCAGCTATTCCGGCCTGCACCGGGTGACGTTCCTCTACTATCTCATCCTGCTGCTGGCGCTGCTGACCAACTGGTTCGTGCTGCGGATCCGGAAATTGCCGGTGGGCCGCGCCTGGGAGGCGCTGCGCGAGGACGAGATCGCCAGCAAGGCGCTGGGCATCAACCCCACCAACACCAAGCTCACGGCCTTCGCGCTGGGCGCCATGTTCGGCGGCTTCGCCGGGTCCTTCTTCGCCACCCGCCAGGGTTTCATCAGCCCCGAGAGCTTCACCTTCATCGAAAGTGCGACGATCCTCGCCATCGTCGTGCTGGGCGGCATGGGCAGCCAGATCGGAGTGGTGCTGGCGGCCGCGGTGGTGATCATCCTGCCCGAGCTGGGCCGCGAATTCGAGCAGTTCCGCATGTTGCTGTTCGGTGCCGCCATGGTCGCCATCATGGTCTGGCGGCCACGCGGCCTGCTGGCCAGCCGCGAGCCCACCATCCGTCTGCACGGCAAGGGTGAGGGGGAGCAGTCGGCATGACGGCGCCGCTTCTCGAGGTCGAGCATCTCACCATGCGCTTCGGCGGGCTGACCGCCATCGACGATCTCAGCTTCACCGCCTTCGACCGCGAGATCACCGCCATCATCGGCCCCAACGGGGCCGGCAAGACCACGGTGTTCAACTGCCTCACCGGATTCTACCGGCCCACCGTCGGTCAGCTCACCTTCCACGCCCACCGCGGTCCGGTCCTCCTCGAGCGTCTCGACGGCTATCTCATTCCCCGCCAGGGCATCGCCCGCACCTTCCAGAACATCCGCCTGTTCTCGCAGATGAGCGTGCTCGAGAACCTGGTGGTGGCCCAGCACAACCGGCTGATGCGGGCCTCCGGCTTCACCGTCTACGGGCTGCTCGGCCTCAAGCGCTACCGGCGGGCCGAGGCCGAGGCGGTGGAGCGGGCCCGCTACTGGCTGGAGCGTGTGGGTCTGGTGAGCCGTGCCGACTGGGAGGCGGGCAATCTGCCCTATGGCGATCAGCGCCGGCTGGAAATCGCCCGTGCCATGTGCACCCAGCCGCGCCTGCTCTGTCTCGACGAGCCGGCCGCCGGCCTCAATCCGCGGGAGACTGCCGATCTCGGCGAGCTGCTGCTCGGCATCCGCGAGCAGGAGGGCATCGGCGTCCTGCTGATCGAGCACGACATGAGCATGGTCATGCGCATTTCCGACCATGTCATCGTCATCGATTACGGGCGCAAGATCGCCGATGGCGTGCCTGCGGAGATCCGCAACGATCCCAACGTGATCAAGGCCTATCTCGGCGAGACCGAGGAGGAGGAACTGCCCGAGGAGGTGAAGGCCGATCTCGAGACCCGCACGGAGGGCGGTGCCTGATGCTCGAGCTGCGCGAGGTCCACACCCATTACGGCCGCATCGAGGCCCTCAAGGGCATCAGTCTCGATGTTCGCAAGGGCGAGATCGTGACCATCATCGGCGCCAACGGCGCCGGCAAGACCACCCTGCTGATGACCATCAGCGGCGATCCGCGGGCCAGCGCCGGCCAGATCATCTTCGAGGGTGAGGAGATCACCCGCCTGCCGACCTACGAGATCGTGCGCCGGGGCATCAGCCAGGCGCCGGAGGGGCGACGCATCTTCCCGCGCATGACGGTGCTCGAAAACCTGCAGATGGGCGCGGTCCCCAATGGCGAGCGCTATTTCGCCGAAGATGTGGAGAAGATCTTCGCCCTGTTTCCCCGTCTCAAGGAGCGCATGCATCAGCGCGGCGGCACCCTTTCGGGCGGCGAGCAGCAGATGCTGTGCATCGGCCGGGCGCTGATGGCCCGCCCCAAGCTGCTGCTGCTCGACGAACCCTCGCTCGGCCTCGCGCCGATGCTGGTGCAGCAGATCTTCAAATCCATCGTCGAGATCAACCGCAGCCAGGGGCTGACCATCCTGCTGGTCGAGCAGAACGCCTATCAGGCATTGAGGATTGCCCATCGCGGTTATGTGCTGGCCACCGGCAGCGTGGTCATGCAGGGCGGCGGCCGGGAGCTGCTGGCGAGCCCCGAGATCCGGGCGGCCTATCTCGAAGGCGGACATTGAGGGAGGATGGCGATGGAAGCGCTTCTCGGCACCTCTCCCGCGGTGTTCCTCGGTCTCACCGTGATCCTGGTGGGCGGCTGCTCGATGCTCGCCGGGCGGGCCATGGCCGAGAACTGGCGCGGCCCCTGGCAGGTGGTGGGGGCCGCCTTCGGCCTCACCCTCGCCGATCGCTTCCTGGTCTACGCCCTGTTCGACGGCGAGCTCCTGAGCCTGCAGGGTTTTGTTATCGATTTCCTGGTGTTGCTGGGGCTGGGCCTGCTGAGCTACCGGATCACCCGTGTCGAACGCATGGTGCGCCAGTATCCGTGGAAGTAT
>CAYYZI010000348.1:0-3833 GCA_964475675.1 uncultured Geminicoccaceae bacterium | reverse complement strand
GACGACCCCGGGCGGCGGATCCGCGGCGCCGTCATTCTGGAGATGGTCGGCTATACGGCACCGCGCCAGCATTATCCGGCGGTTCTGCGCTGGGCGGGCTATCCCGAGCGGGGGGATTTCATCGGCATCGTCGCCGACTGGCGTTCGCGCCGCTTCGGCAGACGGGTGCTCGCGGGGTTCCGGCGCAATCCCGAACTCCCGGTGGAATCTCTCTTCGTGCCGCTGCGCGGCTGGCTGCTGCCCGCCACCCGTCTCTCGGATCACGCCAGCTTCTGGGATGCCGGTATTCCGGCAGTAATGGTCACCGACACCGCATTTTTCCGCAATCCTCACTATCATCGGCCGAGCGACACCATCGACACCCTCGATTTCCCCTTCATGGCGCGCCTCGTGCACAGCCTGCGCCTGGCCGTGGAGATGCTGGCCGATCCGGAACGGCCACGCCGCTAGACGAGGAGATCGACCGGCCGCTCGGGCCCGTCGAGACGGACGCCGGCGCCGGCAGCGCGGGCATAGATGCGAGCACCATAGGCCTCCCGCTCGAGGATCCGGGCACCGTCCTGCACATCGCCGAGCCCGGCGGGCAGGCGCGGGCCGGAGAGAAGCGCCCCCGCTGCAACCGTCCGGACCGGCGCGCCGGGCACCTCGAAGCGGCCGGTCGCGACCGCTGCCGGTCCACCCCCGCCGAGGGGAATGACCAGGAAGGAAGCGGGTGGCCGCATCGGCGCTGGACGGAGAGCGAGCATGCGCCCATCTTCCGGTACCAGGGTTAAATTCGCGTAAACCAGCGCGTCCCATCAGCGAGTCCGCGCCCATGCCGCTCTTTCGCAATCTTGCACCGCTGCTCTTCCTGCTGCTCGCGGGTTGCGTCACCAGCCCGCCACCGGTGGCCAGCCGGGGCGAGCCCTCCACCGCCCGCGCCCTGCTGGTGGCCCGGGCGGAACGCGGACCGGTGCCGATGGTGCTGGAGGGACGGCCCGCCAATCTTTCGGCGGAACGGCTGGCCGAGGCCGCCGCCAAGGGCGTCCGCGCGGTCGATGTCGTTTTCGTGCCGCAGCCGGCGCCACCCGAAAAGGGCGCCTATCTGCTGCTCGTGCTGCACGGGCGCGAAGGCGAGCTGCCGGCCGGGCTCTGCCGCAATCCCCGCGCGCTGGCGACCGGCTTCGCCGAGCGTATCGCCGCCGCCTGGTGCGAGGACGGCAGGACGGTGGCCGCGGTCGATGTGCCGGCGGAAGAGCCGACCGCTCCGGCCGTCGAGCGGGCACTGTGGCGGGCCATGGCCGCGCTGTTTCCCGACAATTACGCCGATACCTACGGTCTCGATCTGTTCGGGCTGCGGGTGGGGATCCGCGGCACCTTCGGCTTCTGAGCCGGCGCCTCAACCGGTCCTGCCGAGGAACACCTCGATGATCCGGCTGACCGCCAGGGTCGGCGTGATGCGCCCGGCCTCCACCTTCCTTTCCAGCTCCGGCAGCAGGCGGGCGACGGCCGGATGCTCGCGCAGCAGGCGCTCGAGCCGCTCGTCGAGAAGCCGGTGAAACCAGCGGATCTGCTGGCTGCGACGGCGGGCAGCGAAGGCGCTGCTGGCGGTGAAGATGCGGCGATGCTCGGTGATCTTCTCCCACAGCGTATCGAGGCCGCTTCCTTCCCTGGCGCTGACCAGCAGCACCGGTGTGCGCCAGTCGGGGTGGGTCGGCTCGAGGATGCGCAAGGCATTCATGTAATGCCGGGCGGCCTGGCGGGCACGCTCGAGATTGTCGCCATCCGCCTTGTTGACGGCGATGATGTCGGCCAGCTCCAGCACTCCCTTCTTGAGGCCCTGCAGCTCGTCGCCGGCTCCCGGCAGCACCAGTACCAGAAAGAGATCGACCATCTCCGCCACCACCACCTCGGACTGGCCGACCCCGACCGTCTCGACGATGAGGATGTCGAAGCCGGCCGCCTCGCAAAGCAGCATGGTCTCGCGGGTGGTGCGCGCCACCCCGCCCAGGGCACCGCCCGAGGGCGAGGGGCGGATGAAGGCGGCATCGCTGGCGGCGAGCCGCGCCATGCGGGTCTTGTCACCGAGAATGGAGCCGCCGGTGCGCACGCTGGTGGGATCCACCGCCAGCACGGCGAGCCGGTGTCCCCGGGCGACCAGCCGCGATCCGAGACTGTCGATCAGCGTGCTCTTGCCCACCCCCGGCACCCCGGTGATGCCGATCCTGTGGGCCTTGCCGGCATGCGGCAGGAGCCGGTTCAGGAGCTCCTCGGCACGCCGGCGGTCATCGGACCGGCGGCTCTCCACCAGGGTGATCGCCCGGGACAGAAAGCCGCGATCACCGGCGAGGATGCCGCGCATGTAGGCCTCGACCGGAAGCCGTCGCGAGCCGTCTGGCGAAGATGTCGATGGCACGGAAAGGGATCCCGCTCGGTCGTTGCCGGATGTTCATGGCCCGGCTGTTCATGGCACAGTCGGCCGGGCAGGCAAAGCGCGCCGCAGCTCGCCCTCGACAGCCCTTCGCCGAGCCCGCATGCTGGCCGCCAGCCTCAGCCACCGGAGCCGACATGCAGACCCTTTCGCTCGCCACCCGTCTGGCCGTCGCCGAAGCCGTGGCCCGCGAGGCCGGAGCCCTGGCACTCGGCCAGTTCCGCAAGCTCGAGACCCTGACCGTGGAGAAGAAGGGACTGCAGGACATCGTCAGCGCCGCCGACCGCGAGGTCGAGACGCGGATTCGCGAGCGCCTGGCGTCGCTGTTCCCCGAGGATGCCGTACTCGGCGAGGAACAGGGCATGGCCGAGGGCGATGGGGATGCGATCTGGGTGGTCGATCCGATCGATGGTACCTGGTGTTTCCTGAACGGTATCGGCGCCTGGTGCGTGTCGATCGCCTGCGTAATCGCCGGGCGCACGGAGATCGGTGTCATCTTCGATCCCTGCAGCGGCGAGATGTTCGCCGCATCCCGCGGCTCCGGCGCACGCCTCGACGGGCGGAGGATGCGGGTGGCACCGGCCCGCTCGCTCGAGGAGGGCACGCTGAGCGTCGGTTTTTCCCATCGCAGCGAGGCGATCGAGGTCGGGCCGCTGATCACCGAGCTCCTGGAGCGGGGGGGCATGTATCACCGTCACGGCTCGGGAGCGCTGGGCCTGGCCTGGACCGCCTGCGGCCGCCTGATCGGCTATCTCGAGCCGCACATGAACAGCTGGGACTGCCTCGCCGGCCTGCTGCTGGTCGAGGAAGCGGGCGGCTTCACCAACGACTTTCTGGCCGATGACGGGCTCACCGAGGGCAATGCGGTGATCGCCGGACCGCCGACGCTGCGGGAAGTGCTCGAGGATCTGGCGCGCCGCCATTTCCGGCGGGTCCGATAACGGAAGAGGCGGGCCGGAGCCCGCCTCCCGCAAACGGATACCGGGCCGCCCGGTCAGTTGGCGGCGAGCCAGGTATTGAAACGCTCGTTGAGCTCGTCCTGGTTGTCCGCCCAGAACTCGAAATCGTTCTGCAGCGGGTTCTTGAAGTTGTCGGGCGCCGTCGGCAGATGGGGAAGGATGTCGGGCTTGACATACTTCATCGACGATTTGCGGGCCGGACCGTAGGAGATCCAGTCGGCCTGGCGTGCCAGCCGCTCGGTATCGGTGGCGAAAGCCACGAATTCGAGCGCCCGCTTCTCGTTGGGCGCGCCCTTGAGGATCGCGAACAGGTCGAGGTCGTAGACCTGGCCGTCCCAGACGATCTTGAGCGGCTGTTTCTCGTTGTAGATGGCGTTGAACAGGCGACCGTTATAGGCGGTGCTCATGATCACCTCGCCATCGGCGAGCAGCTGCGGCGGCTGGGCGCCGGCCTCCCACCAGAT
>CAYYZI010000347.1:0-3840 GCA_964475675.1 uncultured Geminicoccaceae bacterium | reverse complement strand
AGCCCGCCCGCAGGCCGGGCGGCGACGCGCGCGGGGTCCCAGGAACAGGGAGGTCCATCATGCGTTCAGTCGTCCTCGCCGCGATGGCGGCGCTCGGTCTGGCCGGCGGATCCGCCGTCGCCGCCGAACATCCGTGGAAGCCGGAAAAGCCGATCACCATCATCGTCCCCTGGGCCGCGGGCGGCTCCACCGACCAGGTGACCCGGGTGGTGGCGGGTGAGCTCGAGCCGGCGCTCGGCCAGAAGGTAGTGGTGGTCAACCAGCCCGGCGCTTCGGGCTCGATCGGCACCAAGGGTGCGCTCGACGCGCCGCGCGACGGCTACACCTGGACCGCCGGTGCCGCCCAGGATCTGGGCACCTACAAGGTGCTGGGCATGCTCGATACCAGCATCGAGGACTGGCATCTCTATCTGACCGTGGCCAATGTCTCGGTGGTCAGCGTCAATCCCGACACGCCCTACCAGACCCTGCCCGAACTGCTGGAGGCGATGAAGGCCAATCCGGGAGAGATCGCGGTGGCCACCGCCGGGCTCAATTCCGGCGGGCACAACACCATGGAGGCGATCCGCAAGGCCACCGGCGTGGAGTACAAGCATGTCACCTACGACGGCGGCAATCCGGCGGTGATCGCCACCGTCGCCGGCGAGACTCAGGTCACCACCCAGCTCGCCACCGAGCAGGCGGAGATGATCCGGGCCGGGCGGCTGCGCCCGCTCGCCGTGGTGTCCGACAAGCCGCTGGAGCTCGAGGGCTACGGCAGCATTCCGCCGATCACCGAGTTCGTGCAGGGGGTACCGGTGGCGCCCAACTATTTCGGCATCTTCGTGCCCGAGGGGGTTCCCGAGGAAGTGGTCCAGACCCTGGATGCGGTCTGGGAGAACACCATGTCCAAATCCGAGGCGCTGAAGAAATACGCGGCCCAGCGGGGCGCCCAGTTCGCCGCCCATCTCTGGGGCGAGGCGGCACAGAAGGCGGTGCAGCCGGCGATCCGGCTCAATGCCTGGCTGCTCTGGGATGCCGGCAAGGCCAAGGTCAACCCCGAGGAAGTGGGCATTCCGCGTCCCTGAAGCGGAGGCGGGATCGGGCCGGACGAGGCGAAGCGAGGGAAGGGGGCCGCCCCGTGGCGAGACAGCCCATGCCACGCGCCGACATGTGGGCCGGGTCGGGTTTTCTCGCCCTGGGGGCGGCCACTGCCGTCGAATCCTGGCGCATGCCCCGTTTCGAACAGCTCGATGTCAATCCCTGGAGCGTGCCGGGGCTGGTGCCCGGCCTGATCGGTCTGGTGCTGCTGCTCCTGGGCGGGTTGCTGGTACTGCGGGCATTGCGGGAAGGTGCGCTGCAGGCAGGGGCGGGCATGGCCGAGGAGCTCGGCTTCGACGCCGAGAGACGAAGGCGCACGCTGCTGGCGCTGCTGCTGACGGTGGGCTACGCGGTCGGGCTGGTGGGCCGCCTGCCCTTCCGCACCGCCACCTTCCTCTTCGTGCTGCTGTTCATCGCGCTGTTCCGGATCGAGCGCGGCATGCCGGTCGCGCAGATCGCCCGGGAGCTGGTCTACGCCGCGCTCGAGGCGCTGCTGGTGGCCCTGGCCGTGGGCTTCGTGTTCGAGCGGCTGTTCTATGTCCGCCTGCCCTGAACCGTCATGACCGGCGGCCTCGGACTTTTCCTCGAAGCCCTCATGGGATTTGCGAACCCGTGGACCCTGGCCAGCGTGCTGTGGGCCACCCTGCTCGGCATCGTCGTCGGCATGATGCCGGGGCTCACCGCCACCCTCGGCGTGGCGCTTTTGACCACCCTGACCTTCAAGATGCCGGCGAGCGATGCCATCCTGGTGCTGATCTGCATGTATGTGGGGGCCATCTACGGCGGCAGCCGCAGCGCCATTCTCCTCAACATTCCGGGCACGCCGGCCAACGCCGCCACCACCCTGGACGGGTTCCCGCTGGCGCGGGCCGGGCAGGCCGGCCGGGCGATGGGCATCGCCACCGCCGGCTCCTTCTGCGGCTCGCTGATCGGCATGCTGATGCTGGTGCTGGTGGCACCGGTGCTGGCCGATTTCGCGCTCGCCTTCGGCTCCTACGAGTTTTTCTGGCTGGCCATGTTCGGCATCGTCATCTCCGGCCAGCTCACCGCCATCGACGATCCCCTGAAGGGGTGGCTCGCGGGTTTCCTCGGCCTGCTGGTGGCGATGGTCGGCCAGGAAGGGATCCACGCCTATCAGCGCTTTTCCTACGGCATCACCGAACTTTCGGGCGGTTTCGGCCTGCTGCCGGTGCTGGTGGGGGCGTTCGGCTTCGCCGAGCTGCTGCAGGTCATGAAACAGCCGGCCTACGAGGTGGTGCGCAATGCCGGCGGGCGGATCCTGCCCCGTCTTTCCGAGCTCCTGCGCTACTGGCGCACCATCATCCGTTCGGGCCTGATCGGCACCTTGATGGGTCTGCTCCCCGGGGTGGGCGAGGATATCGGGGCCTGGGGCAGCTACGCCGCAGCACGGCGCGCCAGCCGCGAGCGCGAGAAGTTCGGCAAGGGCTCGATCGAGGGTCTGCTGGCGGCCGAGACCGGCAACAATGCGGCCGTTCCCGGGGCCATCATCCCGGTGCTGACCCTGGCCATCCCGGGCTCGGCACCGGCGGCGGTGCTGTTGGCGGCCATGTTCATCCACGGCATCCGGCCGGGCCCGCTGATCATGATCGAGTTCCCCTCCTTCGTGTACGAGGTGGTGGCGATGGTGCTGCTGGCCAGCATCGCCATCCTCGTCCTCGGCCTGGCCCTCACCCGGCCCCTGCTCTACGTGCTGGCCATTCCCCGCGAGCGGCTGATGCCGGTCATCTTCGTGCTCTGCACGGTGGGCTCGTTTGCCATCGCCAGCCGCCTGTTCGATGTCTGGGTGATGGTCGGGTTCGGCATTCTGGGCTTCGTCCTGCGGGAGATGAAGTACCCGATGGCACCGCTGGTGCTGGGTGTGGTGCTGGGCCCCATTCTCGACAAGAACTTCCGGCGCGCCATGGTGCTTTCCGACGGCTCCCTGGAGCCCTTCCTGACCCGCCCGATCAGCGCCGCCCTGGCGTTGCTGACACTGGTTTCCATCCTGGCCGCGATCCCCGCTGTGCGGGCCGCGGTCCTGCGCCTCGCGCTTCGCATCCGCGGCGGCAGGGCGCCCGTCCGCGGCAGGCCCGAGCCGGGGAGCTGAGAGCATGCGCATGGCCCTGTGCAACGAGGTGGTTCGCGAGCTTCCCTTCGAGAAGCAATGTGCGCTCGCCGCCGGACTCGGCTACCGGGCGCTGGAGATCGCCCCCTTCACCTTGGGCGAGGAGCCGCACCGTCTCGATGCCGCGACCATCGCCCGCTTGCGCCGCACCGCCGAATCTGCGGGCATCGCCATCTCCGGGCTGCACTGGCTGCTGGTAACGCCGCCCGGTCTTTCGATCACCTCGGCGGATGCCGAAGTCCGCGCGCGTACCGTGGCGTTGATGGAGCGCCTCGTCGCCCTCTGCGCCGAGCTCGGCGGTGGCTATCTGGTCCACGGCTCGCCCGCCCAGCGCATGCTGGAGCCGGGCCGGGAAGCGGAGGGGCGCGCGCATGCCCGCGAATGCCTGGCGCGTGCCGCCCGCGCCGCCGAGCGGGCCGGAGTGACCTACTGCCTGGAGCCGCTGTCGCCGGAGGAGACGAATTTCGTCAACAGCGTCGAGGAAGCGGTGGCGATCGTCCGCGAGATCGGCTCGCCCGCGCTCCGGACGATGCTCGACCATCGGGCAGCCTGCCTGGCCGAGCGGGAGACGCCGGCCGAGCTGCTCGAGCGCTGGCTGCCCGGCGGGATGATCGCCCACGTCCATCTCAACGACC
>CAYYZI010000346.1:0-3897 GCA_964475675.1 uncultured Geminicoccaceae bacterium | reverse complement strand
GCGCCTGCTGCCGGCACAGGCCAAGGCGGCGTTGATGCCGGCGATCACCCCCTGGCCGGCGGCCTCCTCGTAGCCGGTGGTGCCGTTGATCTGGCCGGCCAGGAACAGGCCGGGCAGCCGTTCGAGCTCCAGGGAGGGCGCGAGCTCGCGGGGATCGACGTAGTCGTATTCGATGGCATAGCCCGGGCGCAGCATCACCGCCTTCTCGAGACCCGGAATCCGCCGCAGCATCTCCTCCTGCACCGCCTCGGGCAGGGAGGTGGAAATGCCGTTGGGATAGACGGTGGGGTCGTCGATCCCCTCGGGCTCGAGGAAGATCTGGTGGCGTTCCCGATCGGCGAAGCGCACCACCTTGTCCTCGATGGAGGGACAGTAGCGCACCCCGGTGCCCTCGATCCGCCCGGCGTAGAGCGGGGCGCGGTGGAGATTGTCGCGGATCAGCGCGTGCACCGCCGGATTGGTATGGGTGATGTGGCAGTCGATCTGCGGCCGGTCGATGCGCCCCGTCAGGAAGGAGAAGGGTACCGGCGGATCGTCGCCCGGCTGCCGCGCGAGCCCGGCATGGTCGATGGTCCGGCCATCGAGGCGCGGCGGGGTGCCGGTCTTGAGCCGCCCCATCCTGAGACCGAGCCGGGCGATGGCCGCGGCCAGCCGCACCGCCGCCGGATCGCCGACGCGTCCCGCCGGCCAGGAGCGCTCGCCGAGATGGATGACACCGCGCAGGAAGGTGCCGGTGGTCAGCACCACCGCTCCGGCCCGCAGTTCTTCGCCACGATCGGTGACGACGCCGCGGCAGCGCCCGCGCTCGACCCGCAGATCCACCGCCTCGCCCTCGGCCAGATCCAGCCCCGGCTGTGCCTCCAGCAGTTCGCGGATGGCGCGGGCGTAGAGGCGACGGTCGGCTTGCGCGCGAGGCCCCCGTACCGCCGGCCCCTTGCTGCGGTTGAGGATGCGGAACTGGATGCCGGCGGCGTCGATGGCCCGGGCCATGAGCCCGTCCAGCGCATCCACCTCGCGCACCAGATGGCCCCGCCCCAGGCCGCCGATGGCCGGGTTGCAGGACATCGCCCCGATCCCCGACAGGCGCTGGGTAACGAGCAGCGTGCGCGCGCCCATACGCGCCGCCGCCGCCGCGGCCTCGGCCCCGGCATGGCCCCCGCCCACCACGATCACGTCATGTTTCGGCATGGCCCGCTATCTGGCCCGCGGCGCGGCGGCCGTCAAGCGCGGGGCGGGTGCCGTTTCACGTGAAACAGCGCCTCACTTGCCGATGCAGAAGCGGGCGAAGATGCGGTCCAGCACCTCCTCCACCCCGACCTCGCCGGTGATCCGGCCGATGGCACGCAGCGCCAGGCGCAGATCCTCGGCCGGCAGCGCCGGATCGGCATTCTCCAGACCCTGCAGCGCCCGGCCGAGGGCGTCGGCCGCCTCGCGCAGCGCGGCACGGTGGCGGGTGCGGTTGAACAGCGCCTCGCCGGCACCGGCCACCAGCTCGCCGGCCCGCGCCTCGAGCCAGGCCAGAAGGGCCTCGATGCCGGCGCCGCTCTTGCAGGAAATCGCCAGCGAGGGCTGGGGCAGGGGCGGCGGCGGGGCGAGGTCGCTCTTGTTGAAGACGAACAGGCAGGGCCGCAGCGCCTCATGGGCGGCCGATGCGGTCTCCGGATCCAGCAGATGGAGCCGCAGATCGGCGGCCTCGGCCCGCGCCCGCGCCCGGCGGATGCCCTCGGCCTCGATGACATCGCCGGCCTCGCGCAGCCCGGCCGTGTCCAGCAGGGTCACCGGCAGCCCGCCCAGCTCCAGATCCACCTCCAGCACGTCCCGGGTGGTGCCCGCCAGGGGCGTGACGATGGCCACCTCGCGCCGGGCCAGGAGATTGACGAGGCTGGATTTTCCAACATTGGGCGGGCCGATCACCGCGACCGTCACCCCGGCCCGCAGGCGCTCGCCGCAGGCCGCCCGTTCGAGCTCCTCCGAGATCGCCTCGCGCACCGGCACCACCAGCGCCGCGACCCGCCCCGCCAGACGCTCGGGCACATCGCCTTCCTCGGCGCCGAAGTCGATCTCCGCCTCCAGCAGCGCCGCCGCCTCGAGCAGGGCCTCGCGCCAGCCGGCGCAGGCCCGGGCCAGCGCCCCCTCCGCCTGCGACAGGGCGGCCCGCGCCTGGGCGCGGGTGCGGGCCTCGATCAGATCGGCGATGCCCTCCGCCGCGGTGAGATCGAAGCAGCCGTTCAAAAAGGCGCGGCGGCTGAACTCCCCGGGTCCGGCCGGCCGCAGACCGGGCAGGGCGGCAAGCGCGTCGAGGAGCCCGGAAAGCACCGCGATCCCGCCATGATGGTGGATCTCCAGGAGATCCTCGCCGGTGTAGCTGGCCGGTGCCGCGAACCACAGCAGCAGCGCACGGTCGAGGGGCTCGCCGCTGCGCGGATCCCGCAGCAGACGCAGGCCGGCCTGCCGGGGCGGAGGCGGGGGGCGGCCGCTCAGCGCCTCGCAGGCCCTTCCGGCGGCCGGGCCGGAGACGCGGATGATGCCGATCGCCGCCCGGCCAGGAGCGGTGGCCGGGGCGAAGATGGTGTCCGCCATTCAGCCGCCGCTCTTGTCGCCGCCTTTCCTCCCCGGCCTTTCCTCCTGCCGCTCGCCTCCAGCCTGGCCCTTGCCGGCCCCCGCCGCCGAGGCGGCGAGCTGGGTCCAGAAGTTCTGCCACTGCTCGATCCCCTTGAGACCGAGCGGCATCCACTGTTCCAGGAGCTTGCCGGTATCCGCCGCGGCGATCGCCTCGGTGAGGCGCTTCTGCAGGTCCTTCATGATCACGTCCTGCATCGGCGCCACATCGGGCAGGCCGAAGAAGCGGCGGGCCTCCTCGGGGGTGCAGTCGACCTCGATATGGATTTTCATCTTCCCTCGCTACGCTGCGCTATCGTTGCGCCCGCTATCTTGCCACAATACACGGCCCAGATGTTCCCGATCCCGACCCGGAACAAGCCTCGGAGGTGCCGCTCATGGCCAATGCCCTCGCCGATGCCACCAGCCCCTATCTGCTGCAGCACAAGGACAATCCGGTGGCCTGGCGGATCTGGAGCCCGGGGACCCTCGAGGAAGCACGGCGGCTGGACCGGCCGATCCTCCTGTCGGTGGGCTACGCCGCCTGTCACTGGTGCCATGTGATGGCCCATGAGAGCTTCGAGGATCCGGAAACCGCCGCGCTCATCAACGCCCATTTCCTGCCGGTCAAGGTCGATCGCGAGGAACGGCCGGACATCGACGCCCTCTACCAGCAGGCGCTGGCGGTCCTCGGCCAGCCCGGCGGCTGGCCGCTCACCATGTTCCTCACTCCCGAGGGGGAAGCCTTCTGGGGCGGCACCTACTTCCCGCCCGAGCCGCGCTTCGGCCGCCCCGGCTTCCGTCAGGTGCTGGTGCGCCTCGCCGAGCTGTGGCGCGAGCAGCGGGCGCTGCTGCTGCGCAACCGCGACGGTATCCGCGAGGCCCTGACCCG
This sequence comes from uncultured Geminicoccaceae bacterium, assembly GCA_964475675.1. Lineage (GTDB taxonomy): Bacteria > Pseudomonadota > Alphaproteobacteria > Geminicoccales > Geminicoccaceae > JALSRW01. The sequence continues at coordinate 407 of CAYYZI010000346.1, read as the reverse complement.
CCTCAACACCGCCCGCGGCGGCACCCTCGATCCGCAGCTCGGCGCCGGGGCCGCCGCCCGGCTGGGTGCGATGTTCGATTCGGTTCATGGCGGGCTCGGCGGTGCCCCCAAGTTTCCGCAGGCGCCGGTGCTCGGCTTTCTGTGGCGGATGGCCTTCCACCACCCCATCCCGGAGCTGCGCGAACCCGTACTCCACACCCTGCGGCGGATCAGCCAGGGCGGCATCTACGACCATCTGGGGGGCGGCTTCGCCCGCTATGCGGTGGACGAGAAATGGCTGGTGCCGCATTTCGAGAAGATGCTCTACGACAACGCCCAGCTCCTCGAACTCCTGGCCGAGGCCTTCGCCGCCACCGGTGAGCCCCTGTTCGCCACCCGCATCGAGGAGACCGTCGCCTGGCTGGAGC
>CAYYZI010000345.1:0-3927 GCA_964475675.1 uncultured Geminicoccaceae bacterium | reverse complement strand
GAGTGTAGCTCAGCCTGGTAGAGCACCGCCTTCGGGAGGCGGGGGTCGGGCGTTCAAATCGCCCCACTCCGACCACGCAGCAGCGCCGGGCCTTCGCCATGCGGCCGGGCATGCCGGGACACGGGGCATGCCGGATGGAGCGCCGCCATGACCGAACTTCTCTATTTCGCCAATCCCATGTGTTCCTGGTGCTGGGGCTTCGCTCCCTCGCTCCGGGCCCTGCGCGAACGGCATCCCGATCTGATCGTCAACGTCGCCACCGGCACGCTCGGCGCCGAGCGCGCCAAGCCCATGAACGCCCGGGACAAGGCCTATGTGCGGGGCCACTGGGAGAAGGTGCACGAGCGTACCGGCCAGCCCTTCGACCTCGCCTTCTTCGAACGCGAGGGTTTCGTCTACGACACCGAACCGCCATGTCGCGCGCTGGCGCTTTTGCGCCACCACTATCCGGCGCTGGCCTGCGCCTTTCTCGATCGGTTGCAGGAACGGTTCTACCAGCACAACGAAGACATCACCGACACCGCCACCCTGCGCCGGGTCTGCGGGGAGTTCGGCGTCACCGGCGGGGCCTTCGATGCCGCCTTCACCAGCCCGGCACTGGCCCGGGAGGTGGCCCGGGAGTGGGAACAGACCGCCCGTCTGGGTGTGACCGGCTATCCCACCCTCCTGGCCCTGTCCCGTGGCCGCGCCCATCTCCTGACCGTCGGCTGGTGCAGTGCCGAAGAGCTGGCCCGTCGTTTCGCCACCCTGCAGGACACTGGCGACCCGATCGCGCCATGAACAGACCGGGGCGGCAGGAAGTCGAGGCGGCGGTGCGCACCCTGATCGCCCATGCCGGTGATGATCCCGCGCGGCCCGAACTGCTGCAGACGCCGGAGCGGGTCGCCGACGCCTTCACCGAGGCCTTCTCCGGCTATCGCCGGGATCCGGTGACGGCGCTGGGAACGCCGTTGCCGGCGGGCGAGGCCGCCGGGCAACTCGTGGTCTTGCGCGACCTGCCCTTCTTTTCGCACTGCGAACATCATCTGGCGCCGTTCTTCGGCGAGGCGACGGTGGGTTTCGAGGCCGCCGAGCGGCTGGTCGGTATCGGCCATCTGGCCGATCTCGTCCATGTGCTGGCCCGCCGCCTGCAGCTTCAGGAGCGGCTGACCGCCGAGATCGCGGATGCGCTGGACAGCGTGCTGGCGCCGCATGGCGTGGCGGTCATCCTCGAAGCCACGCATAGCTGCCTGCATCTGCACGATCCGCGGGCCACGCCGGGACGGCTGCGCACCCTCTGTCTGCGCGGCAGCCTGCGCGCGCGGCCCGAGCTGCTGGCGAGCCTGCTCGCCCGGCCGGGGACCGGCGAGACCTCGGACCGCGCGGCTCCCGCCTAGAGCGGCAGCGTGTAGGCGGTCTTCACCGTGGTATAGAACTCCACAGCATACCGGCCCTGCTCGCGCGGGCCGTAGGAGCTCGCCTTGCGGCCGCCGAAGGGCACATGATAGTCGACGCCGGCGGTGGGCATGTTGACCATCACCATGCCGGCCTCGGCATGCTCCCGGAAATGGCTCGCATGCTTCAGCGAGCGGGTGCAGATGCCGCTGGAAAGGCCGAAGCGGGTATCGTTGGCGACCGCCAGGGCCTCCTCGTAATCGGCCACCCGGATCACGCTGGCGATCGGGCCGAAGATTTCCTCGCGATTGATCCGCATGTCGTTGCGGGTATCGACGAACAGCGCCGGCTCCAGATAGAAGCCGCGCTTGTCGCGTTCGAGGAGTCGGCCGCCGAAGGCCAGTCTGGCACCTTCCTGCTGGCCGATCTCCAGATAGCGCAGATCCTGGTCGAGCTGGTTCTGGTCCACTACCGGGCCGATCTGGGTGCCTTCCTCGAGCGCATCGTCGACCACCAGATCCTTCATCGCCGCGATCACCGCCTCGACGAAGCGGTCGTGGATGCCGGCGGTGACGATCAGCCGCGAGCTCGCCGTACAGCGCTGGCCGGTGGAGTAGAAGGCGCCCTGGATGGCGCAGTTGACGGCATTGTCGAGATCGGCGTCGTCCAGCACCACGAGGGGGTTCTTGCCGCCCATCTCGAGCTGGAACTTCTTCATGCCACCGGCACAGACGGCGGCGATGTGGCGGCCGGTCTCGATCGATCCGGTAAAGCTCACGGCGTCGATCTCGGGCGCTTCGAGGATCGCCTCGCCGACCACCGAGCCGCGCCCCATGACCAGGTTGAAGACCCCGGCCGGCAGCCCGGCGCGGCTGAGGATCTCGGTCAGCGCCCAGGCGCTGCCGGGCACCAGATCGGCCGGCTTGAAGACGACGCAATTGCCGAAGGCCAGAGCCGGCGCGATCTTCCAGGCCGGAATCGCGATCGGGAAGTTCCAGGGGGTGATCAGACCGACCACGCCGACCGGCTCGCGGGACATCTCGACGCGGATGCCGGGGCGCACCGAGGGCACCGCCTCGCCTCCGAAGCGGAGGCACTCGCCGGCGAAGAACTTGAAGATCTGCCCGGCTCGCGCCACCTCGCCGATGCCTTCGGGCAGGGTCTTGCCTTCCTCCCGCGACAGCAGACGACCGAGTTCCTCCTTGCGGGCCAGGATCTCGCTGCCGACGCGATCGAGGATGTCGGCGCGCTGCTGGATGCCGCTGCGCGCCCAGGCCGGAGCGGCGGCTCGGGCGGCGGCGATCGCCCGGCGGGTGAGTTCGCGATCGGCATAAGCATATTCGCCGATGACGTCGTCGAGATTGGAGGGGTTGACGTTCTTCGCGGTGGTGGCGCCTTCGATCCAGGCGCCGCCGATATAGAGCCTGTGCAGACTGGTCATGTTGTCTCCTCCCCGTGCGTTCGCGACGGCTCTTCGTCGCCGCGGCTGACCCCGGCTGTGGCGAAAGTCGCCATGCCATTGTGACAGGCGAGCGCGGCGCGCAAGAGACCGATCGCCACAGCCGCCCCCGAGGCCTCGCCCAGCCGCATGCCGAGATCCAGAAGCGGCACGAGGCCGAGATGCTCCAGCAGCAGCCGATGCGCCGGCTCGGCGGAGCGGTGGGCCGCCTGGCAGTGGGCCAGGGCCTCGCGGTTCAGGGCCCGAAGAACGGCGGCCGCGGCACCGCAGACATAGCCGTCGAGCAGCACCGGCACCCGCCGCAGCCGGGCACCGGCAATGAGGCCGGCCATCGCCGCGATCTCGCGTCCGCCGAGCCGCCGCAGCACTTCGAGCGGATCGCCGAGCGCCGTTCGATGCGTCTCCAGGGCCGCTTCGATCACCGCCGCCTTGCGCCGCACACCTTCCCCGTCCAACCCGGTGCCCGGCCCGGCGAAGCGCATCGCCGGGCCTCCCAGCAGAGCGGCGAGGATGGCCGCCGCCGCGGTGGTATTGCCGATCCCCATCTCGCCCACGGCCAGGAGGTCGAAGGGCTCGCTCGGGCTCTCGAGACCCGTGCGGAACGCGGCCACGCATTCCGCTTCGCTCATCGCCGCATCCTCGGTGAAATCCAGGGTCGGGCGATCGAGCTCCAGCGCCACCACGTGGAGTTCGGCTCCGAAACAGCGGGCGAGCTGGTTGATGGCCGCACCCCCGGCGTCGAAATTGGCCACCATCTGGCCGGTCACCGCGGCGGGAAAGGCGGAGATGCCGCGCCGGGTGACCCCGTGATTGCCGGCGAAGACGAAAATCCCGACCCGCTCGAGGCGCGGCGGCTGGCGTCCCTGCCAGGCGGCCAGCCAGACCGCGAGATCCTCGAGTCGGCCCAGCGAACCGGGCGGCTTGGTGAGCTGCGCCTGGCGGTCGCGGGCGGCCGCAGCGCTGTTCTCGTCGGCCTCCGGCAGGGATGCCAGCAGCGCGCGGACATCCTCGAGAGTGGACAGGGCGACGGCCGGAGTGGATCTGGGCATCGAGGCTCCGAGGTGGTTGATCGCCAGAGATTGCGGCGGCAATGT
>CAYYZI010000344.1:0-3932 GCA_964475675.1 uncultured Geminicoccaceae bacterium | reverse complement strand
AACAGCACCGCCAGATCGAAGCGCCGGCGCACCCTGTCGAGCAGATCCAGCACCTGTGCCTGCACCGACACGTCGAGGGCGGAAACCGCCTCGTCGGCGATCAGCACCCGGGGCTCCATGGCCAGCGCCCGGGCGATGCAGATGCGTTGCCGCTGGCCGCCCGAGAACTGGTGCGGGAAGCGGTCGAGTACCTCGGGGGCGAGCCCGACCACCCGCATCAGCTCGCGTGCCCGGGCCAGCGCCTCCTCGCGGCCGAGACCGAAGTTCATCGGCCCCTCGAGGATCGACTGGCCGACGGTGCGGCGCGGATTGAGCGAGCGATAGGGATCCTGGAAGACGATCTGGATGTGGCGCCGGTGGGGCCGCAGCTCCGCCTGGCGCAGCTTTGCCAGATCCACCCCGTCGATCAGGATCTCGCCGCTGGTGATATCCACCAGACGGACGATGCAGCGGGCGACGGTGGATTTGCCGGAGCCCGATTCGCCGACCACGCCCAAGGTCTCCCCCCTGTGCAGGGTGAGGTCGACGTCCTGGGCCGCGTGCACCACCCGGCCACCGCCGAACCAGCCGCCGTGGCCGTAGATCTTGTTGAGCCGCCGCACCTCGAGCGCCGTCTCGGCGTCCCTGCGGGGGGGACGCTCGGGGGGTATCAGGGTCGGCACCGAGCCGATCAGCATCCGCGTGTAGGGGTGTTCGGGCCGGGTCAGGATCTTCGCCGCCGGCCCCTGCTCCACCACCCGCCCCTCCTGCATCACCACCACCCGGTCGGCGATCTCGGCGACCACGCCGAAATCATGGGTGATGAACATGACGCCGGTGCCGTGGCGGCGCTGGATCGATTTGATGAGCTCCAGGATCTGCGCCTGGGTGGTGACATCGAGGGCGGTGGTCGGCTCGTCGGCAATGAGGAGGCCCGGGTCGAGGACCAGCGCCATGGCGATCATCACCCGCTGGCGCTGGCCGCCCGAGAGCTGATGCGGATAGGAGTGGAAGAGGCGCTCGGGCTCCGGCAGGTTGACGTCGCGCATCGCCTCCAGCACCCGCTCGCGACGTTCGCGGGGGCCGAGCTCGGTGTGGATCTCCAGCACCTCGGCGATCTGGTCCCCCACCTTCATCACCGGGCTGAGGGCGGTCATCGGCTCCTGGAAGATCATCGCCATCTTCTCGCCCCGGAGCCGGCGCAGTTCGCGCTCGGGAAGACCGAGGATGTCGCGCCCGTGGAGGCGTATCTCGCCGGCCACCGGCTTCAGCTCCTTGCGCGGGGTGAGCCCCATCACGGTGAAGGCGGTGACCGACTTGCCGGAGCCGGATTCACCGACGATGCAGACGATCTCGCCGGCTCCGACCGTGAGGCTCACCTCCTCGATGGCATATTTCCGGTCGGCGCCCTCGGGCAGGGTGACGGTCAGCCCCCGGATCTCGAGCACCGGGGTGCCGGAGGGGACGGAAGGTCGGGTCATGGACGCCCTTCCCTCACATCTTGCGCGCGATGCGCGGATCGAGGGTGTCGCGCAGCCCGTCGCCGACGATGTTCACGGCGAGCACCGTGAAGGCGAGGGCGATGCCCGGAAAGAAGATGATCCAGGGGCTGATCTGGAAGTAGGTGCGGCCCTCCGACATGATGTTGCCCCAGCTCGGGATCTCCGGCGGAATGCCGGCGCCGAGGAAGCCGAGGATCGATTCGGTGAGCATCGCCGAACCGCTGATGTAGGTCGCCTGCACGATCAGCGGCGCGATGGTGTTGGGCAGGATGTGGCGGACGAGGATCTGCGGCAGCCGCGTGCCGGCGGCGATCGCCGCCTCGACATAGGGTTCCTCGCGCACCGTCAGCACCACCGAGCGCACGAGACGCACCACCCGCGGGATCTCGGGGATGACGATGGCGACGATCACGGTCGCCAGGGTCGCCCCGGAGAGGGAGATGAGGGCGATGGCGAGGAGAATGCCGGGGATCGCCATCAGCCCGTCCATCACCCGCATGATCACTGCATCGAGGGCACGGATGTAGCCGGCGATCATGCCCATCACCAGCCCCACCGAAATGGCGATCAGCGCCACCGCGAGACCGACGGCGAGGGAGATGCGCGCGCCGTAGATGACCCGGGCGAAGACGTCGCGACCGAGAAAATCGGTGCCGAAGAGGAACTCGCTCCCGGGCGGCTTCAGCCGCTTGATCGGGTTGAGGGCCATCGGGTCGCTGGTAAACAGGGGGCCGAGGAGCGCGATCGCCACCATCACCAGCAGCAGGGCACCGCCCCAGAAGACCCCGCGGTTGGCGAGCACGAGACTGGCGAGGCTCGCCTCCTGCCTCGCCGGGAGCTTGGCATCGGCCGAGAGGACGGCCGGATCCGTGTGCCGCTCCATGGCCATCAGTAGCGGATCCTCGGATCGAGCAGGGTGTAGGAGAGATCGATGAGCAGGTTGATCAGGATGTAGACGAAGCTGAAGAAGAGAATGAGCCCCTGGATGATCGGATAGTCGCGGGCCAGCACGGCATCGAGCACGAGGCGGCCGAGGCCGGGGATGTTGTAGACGCTCTCGGTCACCACCACCCCGCCGATCAGCAGCGCAATGCCGATGCCGATGACCGTGACGATGGGAACGGCGGCGTTCCGGAGCGCGTGACGCAGCAGCACCCGCAGCTCGTTCTGTCCCTTGGCGCGGGCGGTACGGATGTAGTCCTCCCCCAGCACCTCCATCACCGAGGCCCGGGTCATCCGGGCGATCAGGGCGATGAAGATCACGCTCAGGGTCATCGTCGGCAGGGCAATATGGCGCAGGAAGGCCAGCAGGCCGAATTCGAAGGGGCTCTTGTAGCCCTGCACCGGCAGCCACTGCAGCCACATGGCGAGAACGTAGATCAGGATATAGCCGAGGACGAACACCGGCACCGAGAAACCGGCGACCGAAAACAGCATGACGAAGCGGTCGAGGAGGCTGCCCGAGCGCCAGGCAGCGATGGTGCCGAGCGGCACGGCGACGAGCACCGCGAAGGTGATGGTGGAAAGCGCCAGCAGCAGGGTCGGCTCGAGGCGCTGGGCGATCAGGGTGGTGACCGGAAGGTTGGTGAAGATCGAGGTCCCCAGATCCCCCTGCATCAGGGCGCCGATCCATTTGGCGAACTGCACCGGAATCGGCTGGTTGAGGCCGAGCTGCTCGCGGATGCGGGCCACGTCCTCGGCGGTGGCGTAGTCGCCGGCGATCACCGCCGCCGGATCGCCCGGCGCCAGCCGCAGCATCAGGAAGACGAAGACCGCCACCACGCCCATCACCGGGATGGTGGCCAGAATGCGCATCAGCACGTAGCGCAGCATCGCCTCTCCGCGGGCAGGGTGGGCCGGCCGCGCCATGCGGCCGACCCGGAACGCAGGATCACACGACGTCCATGTTCCAGAAGAACTGCACCGGCGATTTGATCAGGCCCTCGACGTTCCTCCGGTAGGCCACGGGCACGAAGAACTGGCCGAGATGGCCCGAGGCACCGATCGCCCAGAGCCGCTCCTGCGCCTTGTAGGCGTACTTCTTCTTCTCCTCGGCGGTGACCGCGAAGGCGAAGGCGCGCCGCGCCTTCTCGAGCTCCTCGTCCGAGGGCCAGCCGAACCAGCCCTTGTCGGGATCGCCGGAGAAGGCGATGGCCATCGGGTCGAGAACGTCGGCGCCGATCCACCAGGTGTGGAACATGTTCCAGCCGCCCTCCGAGACGGGATCGCGCTTGGCCCGGCGCGAGGTCAGGGTCGACCAGTCCATCGCCTGCACCTCGACCGTCATCCCCATCTTGCGGAGCTTCTGGGCGGTCACCAGCGAGAAGGCCGAAAGCACAGGAATGTCGGTCGGCTGCATGATGACCACCGGCGTGCCGTCGTAGCCGGCCTTCTCGAGCGCTGCCCTGGCCTTGTCGACGTCACCCACCTTCATCACCTCGGAGCCGATCT
>CAYYZI010000343.1:0-3932 GCA_964475675.1 uncultured Geminicoccaceae bacterium | reverse complement strand
CCATAGCTATTCGTGTAATCATGGTCGGCTAATTTTAAAAACTCACTCCATGTACAACTGTAGTTACCAGATCTGGAGCCTATGTAAAAAACATCATTAAATGTATGCCCGTTATCTTTTAATATCGTCAGTGTTTCTTGTAGTAGATTCATATTTTCTCCGGTTAAATCACACTATATCAATATACGCGCAACTTGCAACAAATGATTACAACTACCTAGAAATCTATTTTGGTAAAGTGTTGCATAAATCCCGCCATACTATAAATTCACCTCCAAGGCTTTCGCGCATACATGACTCAAGAATATCAACTAAGCTATTCCGAAGCTCGTCTGCCCCACATATCAAAGGCCACGCAATCTCTACATACTCCGCATTCCCTTTCACAGCGTCGATGATCTGCTCGATATCGGTCATGGCTTCCAGGCTCCATCCCCCTCGGAATTTCCGTTCGATGTAGTGGAGGAACTGTCTCGTCGATGCCGCCGCGATCGGCGAACGGATCCGGCCGAGCGTGGCCTCCAGGCATTTCGCGAGCTCGTCATAGGTCACCTTCCGGATGCGCTCGCTTTCGACGGGGATCGGCCGTTCCGGATCGCCCACGAGGTAGACGAGCAGCCATCGTCCGGGAAAAGCACCTTCCAGATACCCGCAGTAATCGGCGAGCTGATCCTTCTGGTCACCTGCCCATGGCTTGTTCTCGATGCCGACGGCACTTCGACCGTCACCACTTCGAAGCAGGATGTCGATGCGCCGTCTCCTGTCGGTCTGGTGTTCGAGTCGTACCGTCACCCGGTTCAGGGGCTCGAGATCGGGCAGAACCGCTCCCCCCTCGCGAGTAACGTCCGGCGTGCGGCACAACTCGAGAAACCCGTGCAGGAACAAGGAGCCCTGCCCGTGCTCCGCTTTCGGGTCGAGCAGGCGAGCGAGCAGCCGCGAGAGATGGACTTCGCCGATCCCGAGAGCATGAAGGAGGTTGAAATCCGGAGAGCTTTCCCTGGCGATGACGGCGCGCATGCTTTCGGCGGTCTTCAGCCGCCCGCGCATTTCGGAAAAGAAACGTTCGAGGGCCTTTTCCATGCCATCGCCCTCCCCCCGCTACTATACTTGTCGAGAAAATTGGAAGGACCCAACTGCTACCACGAACATTGCGCTGGATCCACGATTGGCAACGAGCGCATGGCGTGTCGCATACCGCGCGCTTTCACGACGAGAAACGACTCCCCTCACAAGCCGGCGAACGGGGCGACGGCGGAGTCGGGAACCTTGCCGGCAAGGGCGTCCTCGATGGCGCGCAGGAGGATGTCCGCACCCTCCCGGGCCTCCGCGCGGCTCAGAGTCAGGGGCGGGGTGAGCTCCAGGACATTCGAGCGCATGCCCACATAGTAGAACACCGCACCCAGCTCCCAGGCCCGGTAGACCGTCTTGCGGGCGAGATCGGCGGCCGGCGTTTTGGCGTCATCGAGAACCAGCTCGACGCCGATGGCGAGCCCGCGGCCGCGCACATCGCCGATCACCGGCAGCCGCGCCCGGGCATCGGCCAGGATTTCCATCAGATACGCGCCCGTTTCGGCCGCCCGCGAGACCAGCCCCTCGCTCTCGATCGTCTCCAGAACGGCCAGCGCCGCCGCCGCGCAGACCGGGTTGCCGTGGAGGGTCTGCATCGAGAAGGCGGGGGTGAAATCCAAGATCCGGGCCGGGCCGATCACCGCCGAAATCGGCAGGCCGCCGCCGAGCCCCTTGCCGAGGACCAGGATGTCGGGGAGGAAGCCTTCCCGCTCGAAGGCGTGCAGGCTACCGGGGCGGGCCAACCCCACCTTGACCTCGTCGCAGACCGTGAGAATGCCGTAGCGGGCGCAGATGCCCGCGAGTCTCTCGAAGAACCCCGCGGGCGGAACGATCAGCCCGCCATCGGCCTGGATGGGCTCCAGGAAGAAGGCCGCGACCTCCTCGCCGGGGCAATCCGTCTCCAGCAGGGTCTCGATCCGGGCGAGCAGGGCATCGCCGGTCGGGTCGCCCTGATACGGGCGGTAGGGATCGGGATAGGGAACGAGGGTGAGCCCTTCGAACTTTGCCGCCCCTTCCTGGGCGGAATGGCCGGAGATCGCCATCGAGCCCTGGGTGCCGCCGTGATAGGCCCCGGAAAAGGCCAGGATGTGCCTGCGCCCGGTGGCGGCGATCACCGCCCGCGCCACCGTCTCGTTGGCATCGCTTCCGGAATGTCCGAGCCAGACCCGCCGGTCGCCCTCGCCGGGTACGATTTCCAGCAGCCGTTCGGCGAGGGTGACGGCCTGCAGACTGGTGGCAGAGAGGATCGAGGCCCCGGCCTGGGAGTGCAGCGCGGCCTCGACGGCGCGCCGGATGGCGGGATGGCCGTAGCCGAGACTGGCCGCCCCCCAGGCCGCCGACAGATCGAGCAGCCGCCGGCCCCGATCGTCGATCAGCCGGCAGCCCTCGCCGCCGGTGACGGCGAGGGGAAAGAAGCGCAGCTTCTGCAGTGCCGAAACCGCCTCGCCATCGCGTTCGTACAGCGTCCGACCGGACATGGCGGCGCCTCCCCTCACCCGCACGGTCCCCCGAAGGCGGGCCGTGTTTCCGTCTACACCTTCTCCAGCACGAACAGATAGACGCCATCGGCCTCGCGCTGCTCGATCAGCAGATGGCCGGAGACCTCGCAGAATTCGGTGAAATCCCGGGGAGCGGCGGAATCGGTGGCCAGCACGCAGATCCGCGCCCCCGCCTCGAGCACCATCAACGCCTGACGCGCCTTCACCAGCGGCAGCGGACAGGCGAGGCCGCGCGCATCGATCAGCGCATCGAAACGGGCGTTCTGCTGGGGGGACGGTTCCGGCACGGCTTCCCTCGTTGTCCGCCTCGCCCCCGCCCATTACCATCGCCGGCGCGCGCGGCAAAGGGAGGATGCGGCAGGTGGCCTGGACCCAGATCGAAACCGACAGCCCGGCACCGGCGGTGCGCCGGATCACCCTGAACCGGCCGCAGGCGAGAAATGCGCTCACCACGGTGATGCTGGGAGAGATCGCCGGGGCGCTCGCGGCCTTCGCCGGCGACGAGGAGGTGCGGGCGGTGGTGCTGACCGGCGGCGAAAAGGTCTTCGCGGCCGGGGCCGATCTCCGGGAAATGGCCGAAAAATCGGTGGTCGATGTGCTCCATGACGCGCGCGCCAGCCACTGGCAGGCGATCTCCCGCTTCCCGAAGCCCCTGATCGCCGCGGTCAACGGCTATGCGCTGGGCGGCGGCTGCGAGCTCGCCATGCATGCCGATATCATCATCGCCGGCAGGGGCGCCCGCTTCGGCCAGCCGGAAGTCAATCTCGGCATCATTCCCGGTGCCGGCGGCACCCAGCGCCTGACCCAGCTCGTAGGCAGAAGCCTGGCCATGAAGCTGGTGCTTTCGGGCGAATTCCTCTCGGGCGAGGAGGCACTCTCGGCCGGGCTCGCGGCCGAGCTCACCGAAGACGCGGAAACCATCCCCCGGGCGGTGCAACTGGCGGCCAGGATCGCCGAGAAACCGCCGCTCGCGGTTCGCCTCGCCAAGGAGGCGGTGCTGCAGGCGAGCGAGGCGCTTTTGGCCCGGGGCCTCGCCTTCGAGCGCAAGGCGTTTGCCATCCTGTTCGCCACCGAGGACCGCAAGGAAGGGATCGCGGCCTTCTTCGAGAAGCGGAAGCCCGTGTTCCGCGGGCGCTGAGGGGCCGGTGCGGCGGGCCGACTGCGTCGCCTTCCTGAAACGCGTCCTGCCGCGTATGGGCCTTTGCTGGGCCGGCTACCGCAAGGTCCATCGCACGGTCTGCAAGCGCCTTTCGCGAAGACTGCGCGAACTCGGGCTCGTCGAGCTCGAAGCCTACGAGCGACGCATCGCGGCCGATCCGGCGGAGCGGGCCCGGCTCGATGCCATGCTGATGATCAGATCGGAAA
>CAYYZI010000342.1:0-3941 GCA_964475675.1 uncultured Geminicoccaceae bacterium | reverse complement strand
CCACAATTCCATATCCACTAAATTAGGGAATAATAGTATATAAAACTATCTACCGGCACGCCCGCGAGCTCGGCCTCAACGTCTCCACCGAGATGCCCGAGGTGGTGCTGGAGCTGATGAACCTCTATCCGCAGCCGGTACGCGCCCAGCCCAGCGTCGAATATCTTCCCGTGCCCCGCCATCAGGGCGGCCAGGGAGGGGGCGGCAAGGCAGCAGCCTGAGCGTCCCGCGGTCGAGGCGGCCGCGTTCGCCGCTCAGGCGGCGCGGCGATGGGATGCCAGCACCACCTCGACCAGATCGGCCATGATCTCGGCGATGGCGAAGTCCTTGGGGGTGTAGACGCGGGCGACGCCGGCGGCGCGCAGGGCCCGCGCATCCTCTTCGGGAATGATGCCGCCGACCACCAGCGGCACCTCGCCGATTCCGGAATTGCGCATCCGCTCCAGCACCTCGCGCACCAGCGCCATGTGCGAGCCCGAGAGGATGGAAAGGCCGACCAGATGGACGCCTTCCTCGAGGGCGGCATTGGCGATCCGCGCCGGGGTCAGGCGGATGCCCTCGTAGACCACCTCCATGCCGCAATCCCGCGCCGCCACGGCGATCTGCTCGGCGCCGTTGGAATGGCCATCGAGGCCCGGCTTGCCGACCAGGATCTTGATCCGCCGTCCCAGGATCCGCGACACCTCCTCGACCCGTGCCCGCACGTCCTCGAGCGAATCCGCATCCCGCGCCGCCGGTGTGGCGGCGATGCCGGTGGGCGCACGGTACTCGCCGAACACCTCGCGCAGGGTCCGGGCCCATTCGCCGGTGGTCACTCCGGCCCGGGCACAGGCGATGGAGGCGGGCATGACATTGCGATCCTCCTCCGCCGCCCGCCGCAGCTCGGCCAGGGCGGCGGCCACCGCCTGCGGATCACGGGCTTCGCGATGGGCCCGCAGCCGCCCGATCTGCTCCTCCTCGACGGCGGGATCGACCGCCAGGAAGCCGCCGTCACCGGCCTGCAGCAAGGGGGAAGGCGCGCTTTCGGTGTAGCAGTTGACGCCGACGATCTTCAGGCGACCTTCGGCGATCGCCTTAACACGTTCGGTGTTGGAGGCCACCAGTCGGCTCTTGATGTAGCCGTTTTCCACCGCGGCCAGCACCCCGCCCATGGCCTCGATGCGGGCCAGTTCCTCGCGGGCCTCCTGCGCGAGTTCCTCGACCTTGCGGGCGATCACCGGCGAGCCGTCGAAAATGTCCTCGTATTCCAGAAGATCGGTCTCCAGGGCCAGGATCTGCTGCATTCTGAGCGACCATTGCTGGTCCCAGGGCCGCGGCAGGCCCAGCGCCTCGTTCCAGGCGGGAAGCTGCACCGCCCGCGCCCGTGCCTTCTTCGACAAGGTCACCGCCAGCATCTCGATGAGGATGCGGTGGATGTTGTTCTCCGGCTGCTGCTCGGTGAGCCCCAGGGAGTTGACCTGAACGCCGTAGCGGAAGCGGCGGAACTTCGGATCGGCCACGCCGAAGCGCTCCTTCGTGATCTCGTCCCACAGTTCGACGAAGGCGCGCATCTTGCAGATCTCGGTGACGAAGCGGATCCCGGCATTGAGGAAGAAGCTGATACGTCCGACGATGCGCGGGAAATCGGCGGCCGGAATGTCTTCGCGGGCGCGCACCGCCTCCAGCACGGCGATCGCCGTGGCCAGCGCATAGGCCAGTTCCTGGACCGGCGTGGCACCCGCCTCCTGCAGATGGTAGCTGCAGACGTTGGTCGGGTTCCAGCGCGGCATCTCGGCGGCGCAAAAGGCGATGATGTCGGTGGTCAGCTTCATCGAGGGGCGGGGCGGGAAGATGTAGGTGCCGCGCGAGAGATACTCCTTGACGATGTCGTTCTGTACCGTGCCCTGCAGCCGCACCCGCTCGGCCCCCTGCTTTTCCGCCACCGCCACATAAAGCGCCAGCAGCCAGGGGGCGGTGGCATTGATGGTCATCGAGGTGTTCATCCGCTCCAGCGGAATGCCCTCGAACAGCCGTTCCATGTCATCGAGGCTGGAGATCGGCACCCCGACCTTGCCGACCTCGCCCCGGGCGAGCGGGTGATCGGCATCGAAACCGGTCTGGGTGGGCAGATCGAAGGCCACCGACAGCCCCGTCTGGCCGCGCGCCAGATTGGCGCGGAACAGCCGGTTGCTGGCCTCGGCCGAGCTGTGTCCGGCATAGGTCCGGAACAGCCAGGGGCGGTCGCGCTGCGGCTCGGTGACGCCATCCATCGCCAACACTTCCTCTGAAAGCCTCCTGTTCCGCTAACACCTTTGCCGCAGCGCGTCAAAGAAGTTTTCGTGTTGACGTCCAACACGTCTCTTGCCAGAGATGTTGGCAGCAACGGCGAGAGGGTGCCATGTCACGGCAGAATGTGGAGCGGATCATCCGCAAGTTCGGGTCGCAGCAGCGCGTGGCCGAGCTGCTCGGCATCTGGCAGACGGCGGTATCCGGCTGGATCCGGCGCGGTGCCATTCCCGCCCGGCGCCAGGAGGAGCTGCTGGCGGCGGCGCGCCGCGAGGGGATCGATCTCCGGCCCGAGGATTTCTTCTCCGCCAGTTACGCCGAAACCGGTACCGGCAATGCCGCCGTGACCGTGGAAGGTTCCGTCGCCGTCGCCCGCCGCAGCGACAATCCAGCCAATGGGCCAGCCAATCGGCCAGTCAATCGGGGAGCAGCCCAGTCGATGAACGCCACCGCCGACAACGTCGTCAGCCTCGAGACCCGAACCGCACCGGCGACCGCGCGCACCGCCAAGGATCTGTACGAGGTGGGGGAGATCCCGCCGCTCGGGCATGTTCCCAAGAACATGTACGCCTGGGTGATCCGCAAGGAGCGTCACGGCGAGCCGCTCCACGCCATGCAGCAGGAGATCGTGCCCACGCCCGAGATCGGCGATGACGAGGTGCTGGTGATGACCATGGCGGCGGGGGTCAATTACAACGGCGTCTGGGCCGCCCTCGGCACGCCCATCTCGGTGCTCGACGTGCACAAGCAGCCCTATCACATCGCCGGCTCCGATGCCGCCGGCATCGTCTGGGCGGTGGGCGCCAAGGTGCGGCGCTGGAAGGTCGGCGACGAGGTGGTGGTCCACTGCAACCAGGACGATGGCGACGACGAGGAATGCAACGGCGGCGACCCCATGCTGTCGCCCAGCCAGCGGATCTGGGGCTACGAGACCCCCGACGGCAGCTTCGCCCAGTTCTGCCGGGTCCAGTCGCGCCAGCTCATGCCCCGGCCCAGGCACCTCACCTGGGAGGAATCGGGCTGCTACGTGCTGACCCTGGCGACCGCCTACCGCATGCTGTTCGGCCATGCCCCGCACGGCCTCAAGCCCGGCGACAACGTGCTGGTCTGGGGCGGGGCCGGCGGCCTCGGCTCGATGGCCATCCAGATCATCGCGGCGAGCGGCGGCAACGCCATCGCCGTCATCTCCGACGAGGACAAGCGCGAATTCGTCATGTCGCTCGGTGCGCGCGGTGCCATCAACCGCAAGCAGTTCGACTGCTGGGGGGAGATGCCCGACCCCCTCGATGCCGAGGCCTACGGCAAATGGGCCAGGGAGGTGCGCCGCTTCGGCAAGGCCATCTGGGAGATCACCGGCAAGGGCAACGATGTCGACATCGTCTTCGAGCATCCCGGTGCCGCCACCTTCCCGGTCTCGGTGTTCGTCGTCAAACGCGGCGGCATGGTGGTGATCTGTGCCGGCACCACCGGCTACAGGCTGACCCTCGATGCGCGCTATCTGTGGATGCGGCAGAAACGGGTGCAGGGCAGCCACTTCGCCAATCTCAAGCAGGCCTCGGCGGCCAACCGCTTCGTCCTCAACCGCCAGGTCGATCCCTGCATGAGCGAGGTGTTTTCCTGGGCGTTATCTCCGGTAAAGTCACACTTGATTTTGTCAAGTTAAAATCCAAACCGAT
>CAYYZI010000341.1:0-3944 GCA_964475675.1 uncultured Geminicoccaceae bacterium | reverse complement strand
GGATCAGGGCCTCTTCGGGGCTGTTCAGCGGCAGATCCGGCGCCCGCTGTTGCCAGGCGTCGGCCAGCGCCTCCTCCAGCGCCGCACGCATACGCTGGACGACGATGCGCCGCGGGGCATCCCGCGGGAACAGGTAGGTCTCGGGCAGCAGCCGGCCTTCGGGCGGTGGCGGCTGCGGCAGTTCGCCCTTGAGGAACGGTACCTCGTCGAGCAGCGCGTAGACCTCGGCCACGCTCAGCCCCTCGGGCACCGTGATGCGGCGCAGCAGCACCTCTCCCCGCTGCATCTTGTCGAGAATCTGGTTGGGGGTCATGCGCGCCGTCAGCCGGTATTCGCCGGCCTGGAGCTGGCGGTCGCGGCCGCTGAGGCGCAGGGCGATGCGGAACAGCCAGGGCCGCTCGATGGCCCCGGCCGCCGCCAGCCGTTCGGTGATCTCGTCGACCCCGCTGCCCCGGGGCACATAGACGATCGTCTCCCTGGCGAGCGGTCCCGGCTGTTCGAGATAGCGGGCGATCGCCCACCAGGCGGCTGCGCTCGCCACCAGCAGCGTCGCGAGCAGGCCGAGGAGCAGGAGCAGGCGCCCGCGGGTCACGCCGCCGCCGTCAGAACGCCTCGGGATCGGTGAAGATCACGCTGGCGTTGGTGCCGCCGAACCCGAAGGAGTTGCTCAATGCGGCCCGCACCCGACGCTGCTTTGCGCGATGCGGCACCAGATCGACATCACCGCAGCCCTCGCTGGGACGGTCGAGATTGAGGGTGGGCGGGACCATCCCGTCGCGAATGGCGAGCATGCAGTAGATGGCCTCGACGGCGCCGGCGGCGCCGAGCAGATGGCCGATCGCCGATTTGGTCGAGGAGATCGAGACCCGGTCCACATGCTCGCCGAACAGCCGCTTGATGGCGCCGATCTCGATCTCGTCACCGAGCGGCGTCGAGGTGCCGTGGGCGTTGATGTAGTCGATGTCGGCCGGGGTCAGCCGGGCATTGGCGAGGGCGTTGCGCATGCAGCGATAGGCGCCGTTGCCGTCGGGCGCCGGGGCGGTGATGTGATGGGCATCGCCGCTCAGCCCGTAACCGCGCACCTCGGCATAGATCCTGGCGCCGCGGCGGCGGGCCCGCTCGTACTCCTCGAGCACCACCACCCCGGCACCCTCGGCCATCACGAATCCGTCGCGATCCTGATCCCAGGGGCGCGAGGCCTTCTCCGGGGTGTCGTTGTAGCGGGTGGACAGCGCCCGGGCCGCCGCGAACCCGGCCAGCCCCAGCCGGCACACCGCCGCCTCGGCACCTCCCGCCACCATCACATCGGCATCCCCCAGAGCGATCAGCCGGGCGGCGTCGCCGATGGCGTGGGCACCGGTCGAGCAGGCGGTCACCACACTGTGATTGGGCCCCTTGAGCCCGAAGCGGATCGAGACATGGCCGGTCACCAGATTAATGAGGGCGGCCGGAATGAAGAAGGGACTGACCCGACGCGGTCCGGATTTCTCGAGCAGTACGGCGGTGTCGGCGATGGTCGACAGGCCGCCGATGCCGGAGCCGATCAGCACGCCGGCCCGCTCGCGCTCCTCTTCGCTGCGCGGCTCGAAGCCCGAATCGGCCAGCGCCTGGGTGGCGGCGGCGACGCCGTAGATGATGAACAGATCGCTGCGGCGCAGTTCGCGCGGCTCGACATAGTCGACAGCGTTGAAACCGCCGGGCTCGTCCTTGGGCGGCACCAGTCCGGCGATCCTGCAGGGCAGGTCGGCGACCTCGAAGCGGTCGATCTGGCGGATGCCGGAGCGGCCCTCGACGAGCCTCGACCAGTTGACCTCGACACCCGAACCCAAGGGCGTGACCAGCCCGAGTCCCGTGACCACGACCCGTCGCATCACCCAAGCTCCTCGATCAGCGGGCCGCAGCGGCCCGGCCAGCTATCCGGAATGTTGCTGAATGTAGGAGATCGCGTCCTTGACGGTCACGATCTTCTCGGCGGCATCGTCGGGGATCTCGATCCCGAACTCCTCCTCGAAGGCCATGACGAGCTCCACCGTGTCGAGACTGTCGGCCCCGAGATCGTCCACGAAGCTGGCGTCCTCCGTGACCTTCGCCTCGTCGACACCGAGATGCTCGACGACGATTTTCTTCACTCGTTCGGCGATATCGCTCATCGTCCTCTCACTCCGCCCCAGTCATGCCGCGCGAACTTCGGTCGGGGGGCAAAAAAACCCCGGCTCGAATGCGGCGGCTTTTACACAATCGCATAAGGCTTGCCTAGCTCTCCGCGGCCACAGCGCCAGCCTCTCCGGGATCTCAGAACATGGCCATGCCACCGTTGACGTGCAGGGTGTGCCCGGTGACGTAGGAGGCCTCCTCGCTGGCCAGATAGACCACCGCCGCCGCCACGTCCTCGGGCTGCCCGAGGCGCCCGGCGGGAATGCGGTCGGCCAGCGCCCGGCGCTGCCCCTCTTCGAGCTTCTCGGTCATGGCGGTGGCGATGAAGCCCGGGGCCACGCAGTTGACGGTGATGCCGCGGGCGGCGACTTCCGCCGCCAGCGCCTTGGTCAGCCCGACCAGCCCGGCCTTGGCCGCGGCATAGTTGGCCTGGCCCGGATTGCCGGTGGCACCGACGATCGAGCCGATGTTGACGATCCGCCCGAAACGCCGGCGCATCATGCCTCTGAGCGCCGCCCGGCTGAGCCTGAAGGCGGCCGTGAGGTTGGTCTCCAGCACCGCCTGCCAGTCCTCGTCCTTCATCCTGAGCGCCAGCCCGTCACGGGTGATGCCGGCATTGTTGACCAGAATGTCGAGCCCGCCGGCGGCCTCGGCGGTCCTGATCAGACGATCCACGGTCTCGGGCTCGGTGACGTCGCCCAGAACGATCTCCGCATTCCCGCCCAGCTCCTCGGCGAGGGCGGCGAGCGGAGCTTCCCGACGTCCGGCGATCACGATCGAGGCACCACAGCGGTGCAGGCTGCGGGCAATCGCCGCGCCGATCCCCCCGGAGGCGCCGGTGACCACGGCGCGTCTGCCGTCAAGACGGAACATCGCTCTCTCCCCGATCGGCAGCCAGCGCCTCGGCCAGCCGCTCGACATCCTCCGGTCGCTGCACGTTGAACAGCGCCGCTCCCGGCACACCACGCCTGGCCAGGCCGGTCAGCACCTTGCCGGCGCCCAGTTCGATCACCCGGTCGATGCCGAGCTCGCTCATCCGCGCCATCGATTCCCGCCAGCGCACCCGAGCCGTGACCTGCCGTGTCAGGAGCTCCGCCAAGCGCTCGACGTCCTGCTCCGGTGCTGCGGTCACATTGGCGATCACCGGCACCGCGGGGGCGGCGAGTTCGATTTCCGCCAGGGCTTCGGCCAGGCGCTCGGCGGCCGGCGCCATCAGCGCACAGTGGAAGGGCGCGCTGACCTCCAGCATCATCGCCCGCCGGGCACCACGCTCCCGAGCCAGCACCACCGCCCGCTCGACCGCCTGCCGGTGGCCCGAGACCACCGCCTGGCCCTGGGCATTGTCATTGGCCAGTTCGCACACCTCGCCCTGTGCCGCGGTCGCGGCGATGGCTTCCACCGCTTCCGGCTGGAGCCCCAGGATCGCCGCCATCGCCCCTTCGCCGACCGGCACCGCCTGCTGCATGGCCTCGCCACGCAGGCGCACCAGGCGCGCCGCATCGGCCAGTGACAGGGCACCCGCGGCGGCGAGGGCCGAATACTCGCCGAGGGAATGGCCGGCGACCCAGCCGGCGATGTCGGAGAGGCGGCGCCCCAGCAGCGCCTCGACCGCGCGCACGGCCGCCAGCGAGGTGGCCATCAGGGCCGGCTGGGCATTGCGGGTCAGGGTCAGCTCCTCGGCCGGTCCCTCGAAAACGAGGCGCGACAGGGCTTCGCCCAGGGCCTCGTCGACCTCGGCGAAGACTCTTCGCTGCGGAGGTGGGTGCCAGCCCCTGGGAGATCGGGGTTAT
>CAYYZI010000340.1:0-3998 GCA_964475675.1 uncultured Geminicoccaceae bacterium | reverse complement strand
AGACGCAGAAGCGGCGTCTTCAGCGCCTCCGCCTTCTCCGGATCGCGGTGCCAGTCCGGATCGGCGAGGGCGGCGAGCGCCGCCCGCTCGTTCTCGCCGATCACCGGATCGCCGCGCTCCAGCGCCTCCGCCAGCCAGGCAGCGAAACCGGGCACCGGCGAGAGGGTCGCGAACTGGCGCAGATGCGGCAGCTCGCGCTGCAGATCGGCGACCACCAGCTTGATCAGGAAGTTGCCGAGGGTGACACCCCGCAATCCCTCGTGGCAGTTGTTGATCGAGTAGAAGATGGCGGTGTCCGCGTCCTTCGGGGGAAACAGCGGTGCCGCCTCGTCGAGGAGCGGCTGGACGCGGTCGGCGATGCCCTTGACCAGCGCTACCTCGACGAAGATCAGCGGCTCGTCGGGCAGGGCCGGATGGAAGAAGGCGAAGCAGCGGCGATCCTCGGCCAGCCGCCGGCGCAACGCCTCGAGGGCCGGAATGCGGTGCACCTTCTCGTAGTGGACGATCTTTTCGAGAAGGGCCGCGGGGCTGTTCCAGTCGATGCGGGTGAGGCTCAGGAAACCCGGGTTGAACCAGCTCGAAAGCAGGCCGTGGAGGTCGGAATCGACCGTCCGGAGCTCGGGATGGGCGCGGATATGGCCCATCAGCTCGGCCCGCAGCTCGACCAGCCGGCGGGTTCCCTGCGGCGCCATGTTCATCCGCCGGAACAGTTCCTGCCGCGGTGCTTCGGTGGCCCGGTGCAGGGCCCGCAGCCGTTCCGCATCGGCATGCTGCAGATAGGCCTCGATGGCCTCGGCGATGGCTTCCGGATCGGGTCCGAATTCCTCCAGCAAGGCGAAGAAGAAGCGCAGCCGCGCCTCGCCGTCCATCGCCAGATAGGCCTCCATCACCTCGCGGGCCAGCGCCGTGCCCGAGGCCTCGCCGCGGGTGGACAGCAGGTCCCGGCACAATGCCACGATGTCGCGACGGCGGTTGCTCCGCAGGCGCAGCAGATCGCGCCCGGCATCGGCGATGGAGATCAGGAACTGGTTGACGAGGCTGGCGCGCATGGGTCCGATCTCTGGCTTCTGGGCCACGGCCCTTCCCATAAGGCGAGGCGGCGAAGCCGACAATGCGCCCTTCGTCACCTGGCGCACCGATCCTCCCGGAGTGCGGCTTCCAGCCGTTCGAGAAGCGGGATCTGGCTCTCGCGGATCTTGCGCCGGGCGGTGGCGAGATCGAACCACGCCCCGCGGTCGACCTCGGGAAAGCGGGCCATCCGTCCCGACCCGGGCGGCCATTCCATCTCGAACAGATTGCTGCGGAGCGCGGCCGGATCGCAGTCGCCGGAAAACGCCCAGGCCTCCACCAGCTTGCCGCCCTTCTGGCGGATCTCCCCCAGCGGCAGAAACGGGCCCCGCGCCTTAAAGCCGGTTTCCTCGCGGAATTCGCGGATGGCGGTGGCCAGCGGATCCTCGCCGGGCTCGAGCTCGCCCTTGGGGATCGACCATACCCCCTCGTCGCGGCGAGCGAAGAAGGGGCCGCCGGGATGCACCAGGAACACCTCCGGCCGGCCGTCGCGAAGACGGTACATGAGAAGTCCGGCACTGCGTTTCGGCGCCCCGGTCATGGCCTTCGGTCGAGCGTCGCGGGGGTGCGGTAGTCGAGCAGTCGTCCGGAATGGACCGCGACTTCCCGCCAGTCGGCCACGGCGAAGCCGATGCGGGCGACTGCCGCGGTCGGGAACTTCGCTTCCAGCGGACCCCGTCCCGGATCGGACTCCTCCACCAGACGCAGTGCGAGGCTGTGGATGCCGGGATTGTGGCCGACCAGCATCAGCCGTGCGGGTCCGCCGGTCTGGCGGTGGATGATCTCCAGCATGCGGCCGGGACTGGCCAGGTAGAGGGTCCGCATGTACTGGATCTCGGGCAGATCCGTCACATCTTCGAAGGCCAGGGCCACCGTCCGGCGGGCGCGCAGGGCGGTCGAGCAGAGCACCCGCCCGGGCAGCAGCTCCCGCTCGCGCAGCCAGGCGCCCATCGCCCGGGCGGCGCGGATGCCACGGGGTGCCAGGTCACGATCATGGTCGCCGATACCGGGCGCGTCGTGGCGCGACTTGGCGTGGCGGAACAGGCAGAGCTCGAGCAGGGCATCCTCCCGTCGTTTCGGGTGCCTGGCATGACAGGGCCGCGGCGGCAGGCTAACATGGCCGCCGTCTGCAGCTTAGAGCGCCGCGCGCCGCAGACCAAGGGCGATGGCGGCAGCAGGGAAAGCGAACATGGCGACGGAATTGCGCGCCGAGACGCGGCGGCCGGCAGGCGGCAGGGCGGCGGCGCCGACCAGGGCGAAACAGGGCGAGCCGGTGCTCGGTCCCGAACATTTCTTCAATCGCGAGCTTTCCTGGCTGGCCTTCAACGAGCGGGTTCTCGAAGAAGCCTGCAACGAGGACTATCCGCTACTGGAGCGGCTGCGCTTTCTCTCCATCTCGGCGAGCAATCTCGACGAGTTCTACATGGTCCGCGTGGCCGGCCTCAAGGCCCTGGCCCGGGCCGGAGTCGACACCGTCAGTGTCGACGGCATGCGCCCGGCCCAGCAGCTCGCCGCCATTCGCGCCCGCGCCAGCCGGCTGATGGCCGAGCAGCAGCGCTGCTGGCTGCTTCTGGTGCGCCGGTTGCGCGAGGCCGGGGTGGTGATCAGCGGCATCGAGGAGCTCGCGGAGGCCGATCTGGCCCGCCTGCGCGAGCGCTTTCTTTCCGAGGCCTTCGCCGTGCTCACGCCGATCGCCGTTGACCCCGCCCATCCCTTCCCCTTCATCCCCAATTGCGGGATGGGGGTGGTGGTCGAGCTCGAACGGCCCAAGGGCGAGCCGGTGGTGGGGCTGGTGCTGCTGCCGGCACGGCTGCCGCGCTTTCTGCCCATCGACGGCGAGGGCCACCGCTTCGTGCGGCTCGAGCAGGTGATCGAGCGGTTCATCGATCTCCTGTTCCCGGGCTTCAAGGTCACCGCTCTCGGACGGTTCCGGGTGATCCGCGATTCGGACATCGAGGTGGAGGAGGAAGCCGAGGATCTGGTCCGGCTGTTCGAGACCCTCTTGAAGCGCAGGAAGCGCGGCAGCGTCATTCGCCTCGCCCTCGATGCCGGGGTGCCGTCGGAACTGCGCGACTTCCTGCGCGAGCATCTCGATGTCGCCGAGGAGGATCTCTGCACCCTCGACAACATCCTCGGCCTCGCCGATGCCAGCCAGATCATCGAGGCCTGCGGCGACCGCATGGATCTGCTGTTTCCGCCCTACACGCCGCGCTTTCCCGAACGCATCCGCGATTTCGACGGCGACTGCCTGGCCGCCATCCGCCACAAGGACTTCATCGTCCAGCATCCCTACGAGAGCTTCGACGTGGTGGTCCAGTTCCTGCGCCAGGCGGCCCGCGATCCGGCGGTGGTGGCGATCAAGCAGACCCTGTACCGGACCAGCGAGGAAAGCCCCATCGTCGCCGCCCTCATCGAGGCCGCCGATGCCGGCAAGTCGGTGACCGCACTGGTCGAGCTCAAGGCGCGCTTCGACGAGGAGCGCAACATCCAGTGGGCACGCAATCTGGAGCGGGCCGGGGTGCAGGTGGTCTACGGCTTCATCGACCTCAAGACCCACGCCAAGGTGTCGATGGTGGTCCGCCGCGAGGCCGGCGGACTGCGCAGCTACTGCCATTTCGGCACCGGCAACTATCACCCGGTGACCGCCCGCATCTACACCGATCTTTCCTTCTTCACCTGCGATCCGGCGCTGGGCCGGGATGCCGCCCGCACCTTCAACTTCATGACCGGCTATGCCGAGCCGCGCGGGCTCGAGAAGGTGGCGGTGGCCCCGGTGAACATGCGCGAGACCCTGCTCTCCCTGATCGAGGAGGAGATCCGCTTCGCCCGCAGCGGCCGCAAGGGGGCGATCTGGGCCAAGCTCAACTCGCTGGTGGACGACGAGATCATCGCCGCCCTCTACCGCGCCTCGCAGGCGGGGGTGAAGATCG
>CAYYZI010000339.1:0-3999 GCA_964475675.1 uncultured Geminicoccaceae bacterium | reverse complement strand
AGCGATCAGGCGAAGGAGCGCGTCCACGGCCACCGCACCACGGCCCCGAGGACGCACGATCAGCGGGTTGATGTCCAGTTCCAGGATGGTCGGGGCCCGCGCCTCGGCGAAGCGCTGTACCGCAGCGACGGCTTCGAGGAGGGCCGCGAGATCCCCGGGCGGGCGGCCGCGATGGCCTTCGAGCAGCGGCCGGACGCGAAGGCTCCGCAGCGCGCCCTCGATCTCTGCGGTGGTCGCCGGCAGCGGCAGGACGGCGCGGTCGCCCACCAATTCGGCGAGCACGCCGCCGCTGCCGAGCAGCAGATAGAGACCGAATTCGGGATCGCGGCCGAGGCCCAGGATGAGCTCGGCGACGCCGTCCTCGACCATCCGCTCCAGCAGTACCGCCGGCGACAGGGCCAGGAGATCGGCCACCGCCGCCGCCACCTCCTTGTCCTCCCGAAGGCCGAGGCGCACCCCGCCGAACTCGCTCTTGTGGGCGATGCCCGCACCGCTGCATTTGGCCACCAGCGGAAAACGGAGATCCGTGGTCGCCGCCAGCGCTTCCTCCACCGAGTGCACGATCCGCCCTTCGGGCACGACGAGGCCGAAGTCGGCGAGCAGCCGCTTGGCGGGCTGTTCGGGGAGCAGCAGGGCGGTGCCCTCTGCGATGGCGACGGACAGGAAGCGAGGCGGGGCCGTGGGGCCGGTTGCCACCGCCGCTGCCGCGGCGATGGCAGCGAGCCCCTCCTCGATCCCGCAGAGCGGCACGAGGCCGCGGGCGGCGAGATTCCCGGCATGGGCTTCGGGCAGGCATTCGGGCAGGGTCGCCAGCACCGCTCCGGCGGTGCCGTTGCTGCGGCATGCATCCTCGAACGCCTCCACCGCACACCACCAGGCATCGTCCGCGCAGCGGTCCCTGCGCGGAAAATCGAGGATCAGCAATGCCAGATCGACCTCGCCGCCGGTGGCCGGCGTGAACACCTGCCGCAACCGCTCGCGGCGGTTCCAGATGAAGGTGTGGTAATCCAGAGGGTTGCGGACGGCGACACGGCCTTCGAGGGCCGCGGCGATGGCCGATTGCCGGGACGTGGGGAAGGGCGGGAAGGACAACCGACGGCGGGCGGCGGCATCGGCGATCAGTGCCGCTTCGCCCCCCGAGCAGCTCAGCGAGACCAGCCGCCGGCCGGGGAGCGGCCCCTGGATGTGGAGGATCTTCAGGCATTCGAGCAGGGCCGGCAGGCTGTCGATGCAGGCAACGCCGAGCCGCGAAAGGAAGGCCGCGGCCACCATCTCCTCGCCGGCGAGCGAGGCGGTATGGCTCAGGGCCGCCTCGCGTGCCGCGGGGCCGCGGGCGAGGCGCAGCGCCACCACCGGCTTGCCGCGGCTGCGGGCGGCTTCCACCGCCTCGGCGAAACGATCGCGATCGTCGATCCGCTCCAGACAGAGACCGATGGCGCCGATCCTGGGATCCTCGGCCAACTCCTCGATCAGCGGCGAGGGGCCGAGCATCGCCTGGTTGCCGAGGGTGATCACCATCGCCAGATCGAGGCCGCGCCGCTGCATGCTCAGCGAGACCGCGATATTGCCGCTCTGGGAAAGGAGCGCCACGCCGCGCTCTACCGCCACCGCCCCGTGCTGGTCGGGCCACAGGGCGACGCCGTCGAGACAGTTGAGAAAGCCGTGACAGTTCGGACCCAGTACCGGCATTCCGCCCGCCGCCCGCAGCAGCTCCTGCTGGAGCCGCGCCCCCGCCCCGCCGGTCTCGGCGAAGCCCGAGGCGAAGGCCACCGCACCTCCGGCACCCATGGCCGAAAGCCCGGCCACCATCTCCACCGTGGTGCGGGCGTTGACGGCGAGGAAAGTGCAGTCCGGCGTCTCCGGCAGATCCTCGATCCGGGGATGGCAGCGGATGCCGGCGATCGCTTCGCGGCGGGGGTTGACGGCGTAGATCGACCCGGCGAAGCCGAGGCGCCGGCACTGATGAATGACCTCGCCCGCCGGCCCGCCGCCGACCACGGCGATGCTGCGGGGGCGCAGGAGGCGGGCGAGGGACACGGGCGTTCAGGCGCCGAGCGGGCGCAGCAGGCTGCGGGAGATGATGTGGCGCTGGATCTCGCTGGTGCCCTCCCAGATCCGCTCGACCCGGGCATCCCGCCAGTGACGCTCGATGCCGGTCTCCTCCATCAGCCCCATGCCGCCCAGGATCTGCACCGCATGGTCGGTGACCCGGGCCAGCATCTCGCTGGCGTAGAGCTTGGCCTGCGCGATCTGGCGATCGGCGGGAAGACCGCGGTCCAGAAGCCAGGCCGCGTGCAGGGTGAGGAGATCGGCGGCGTCAATCTCGGTGCTCATGTCGGCGAGCTTGAAGGAGGTTCCCTGGAAGCGGCCGATCGGCTGGCCGAACTGCCTGCGGCTGGCGGCCCATTCGAGGGCCTTATCGAACACCCGCCGGGCGCGGCCGACGCACATCGCCGCCACCGTCAGGCGGGTGGCGAACAGCCATTCGTTCATGAGATCGAGGCCGCGGTCGACCTCGCCCAGCACCTGCGATGCCGGTACCCGACAATCCTCGAAGGTGAGGATGCGGTTGTGGTAGCCGCGATGGGAGACGCAGCGGTAGCCCGGATGGACGGTGAAGCCGGGCGTGCCCTTGTCGATCAGAAAGCAGGTCAGGGTCTGGCGCCGGCCGCGGGGCGTCTCCTCCTCGCCGGTGGCGGCGAAGAGGATGACGAAATCGGCGATGTCGGCATGGCTGATGAAATGCTTGGTGCCGTTGATGACGAAATCGCCGCCCTCGCGCCGGGCGCGGGTCTTCATCGCCCGCACGTCCGAGCCCGCCTCCGGTTCGGTCATGGCGAGACAATCGATCTTCTCGCCGCACACCACGGGATCGAGCCAGAGCGGCCGCTGTTCGGGGGTGCAGGCGCAGAGGATGGCCGAGGGGCGGCCGAACCAGACGGTGAGCGCCATGCTCGCCCGCCCGAGTTCGCGCTCGAGCAGGGTGAAGCTCAGGGAATCGAGCCCACCGCCGCCGAACTCCTCGGGAATGTTGGCGGCATAGAAGCCCATCTCCCGCACCTTGCCGACGATCTCGCGTCCGACCTCGGGGGCAACTCGCCCTGTCCGCTCCACCTCCTCCTCGAGCGGGTAGAGCTCGCTCTCGACGAAGCGACGGACGGTGTCGACGATCATTTCCTGTTCGGGGGTGAGGGCGAAATCCATCTCATGCGCTCCTTGGGGCGCGGGGTTCGCCGACCCGGCGGCCGGCCAGATCGGGCGGCGGCAGGCGGGCGTGGGCTTCGCCGATGCGCCGCAAGCGGGCGGCGATGTCCTTGCGGGCCGGGCAGGCGCGGCCCGCCCGCGTATCGACATGCAGCAGCATCTGCTCGGCGGTGGCCAGCCGGAGCCCGTCCCGGCTGCGGAACATCTCGTGGAAGAGGTGGATGCGCTTGTCGTCGACGGCCAGCAGCCGGGTCGTCAGATGCAGGGGCTCACCGGCCGCCACCTCGCGCAGATGCATGATGTGGGTTTCGACCGTGTAGTAGCTGTAGCCGGCATCGAGATAGGCTCGATCGACGCCGATGTAGCGCAGCAGCGCATCGGTGGCGTCGCCGAAGACCTGGAGATAGCGGGACTCGGTCATATGGCCGTTGTAGTCGACCCATTCCGGCTGCACCCGGGTCTCGTGCAGGCGCAGCGGACGATCGAGATCGTCCTCCTCCCGCAGGCTGTGGCGATGCGAAAGGGCGTAGAGCCGCTCCTCGAAGGCGGCGAGCTCGGCGCCGGCGCCATGCCCGTGCTGCCTGAGGGCGAGCAGCACGGAAACCAGACAATCGTCGCGCAGCTCCTCGAGTTCCCGTACGCTGCGGCCCCCGGCCTGGGCGTCGCTCTGCGCCACGATCTTCTCCAGCAGATGCGGGGTGAGCTCGGGCGCTCGCAGCTTCGACCAGGGCAGTTCGAGGGCCGGGCCGAACTGGGCCAGGAAATGGCGCATGCCGGCCTCGCCGCCGCCCAAGC
>CAYYZI010000338.1:0-4008 GCA_964475675.1 uncultured Geminicoccaceae bacterium | reverse complement strand
ACTGTAGCCGCCCAGAGCCCACCACTTCTTCTGCACATCGGGCTGGGCGAACCATTTGATGTACTGCAGCGCCAGATCCTTCTTGTCGGAGTAGGAGACCACCGAGATGCCCTGGCCGCCCAGGACGCTCGCTTCCCGGTTCTGGCGGGGATTGACGAAGAAGCCGGAAACCTCGCCCACCTGCTCGTCCTTGAGGATGCCGGGGAAGAAGGCGAACCAGTTCATCTGCATCGCCACCTGCCCCGATTTGTAGGCATCGAGGTTGGCGACCATGTAGGCATCCGAATGGCCCGGCGGGGTGCAGCATTCATAGAGCGCCTTGTAGGCCTCGAGCGCCTCCACCGCTTCGGGCGAATTGACGAAGCCCTCCATCTGGTAGGGCTTGTTCGGGTCCTGGTATTCGAAGCCCCAAGGATAGAGGGCCGAGGTCACGCCCATGGTGATGCCCTCGGAACCCCGCTCGGTGTAGATCGCCACCCCGTAGCGGACCTTGCCGTCGATCTCGCGGCCACTGAAGAACTTGGCGACCTCCATGAGCTCGTCCCAGGTGGCGGGCGGCGCAAGCTCGCGACCGTATTCCTTCCGGAAGGCCTCACGGAGCTCGGGGCGGGCGAACCAGTCCTTGCGATACACCCAGGCCAGCGCATCGCCCATCGCCGGCAGCGCCCAGTAGTTGGGTGAACCCTTGGGCCAGGTGGAATAATTGTAGACCGTCGCCGGCAGGAAGTCGTTGATGTCGATCCCTTCCTTCTCGAAGAAATCGTTGAGCTTGACGTAATGTCCGTTCTCGGCGGCGAGGCCCAGCCACTGGCTGTCGCCGATCATCAGGTCACAGAGCTTGCCCTGCGAATTGAGCTCGTTGAGGAAACGGTCGGCGAAACTCGTCCAGGGGACGAACTCGAAGTTCATGGCGATGCCGGTTTCGGCGGTGAAGTCCCTGGACAATTCGGTCAGTGCGTTGGCCGGATCCCAGGCCGCCCAGCAGAGGGTGAGCGACTTTTCCTGCGCCTGGGCCACTCCGGCGGCCAGACCCATGGAAAGGGCCATGCTGGTCAGAAAGGTTCGTCGCATGTTTAGCCTCCTTCGGTTGGACCATGCGCCCTGTTCCGTACGCGGCTGGCCGCGTCGGAAGTTTAGTTGAGTTTAGTGCATTATGCCTTGGCCGGACGGGCTGTCAAGCGGGCCACCGAGCCGGGTTCCGGGGTGTCCCGGAGCTCGCTCTCCCGCTCCGAGCCGCTCCATGAAGCAGGTTTCATCGAGATTTCATCCTGCCTTCAGGGCAGGTGCGTAATCGCAGGGTCGCCGGGATCGCCTTCGAAACCGGGGAGCCCGGCTTTCCGACCGACAACCAGACAGAAAAAGGGGCATTGCAACGATGCTATCCAGGGTCATCGAATCCCGCGGCGGGTGGCAGTCGGCCGCCTGCGCCCTGTCCACCGCGCTCCTGCTGACACTCGGCCCCTCCGCAGCGGGCGCTGCGGTGCACGGCGACACGCTCTATGTGAGCAACCGCGATTCGGGCGAGATGTCGATCCTCGGCGCGGCCGGCGGGGAGGTGCTGGCACGGCTGGCGGTGGGCAAGAAGCCGACCTATTCGGCGGTCACGCCGGACGGCAAGTATGCCTTCGCCGTGGCCACCGGCGATCGGAAGCTGGTGGTGGTCGACACCGCCAGCCGGAAGATCCTCACCAGACTGCCGCTCGGCGAAAGCCCGAAGGGTGTGGAGGTCACCCCGGACGGGAAGTTCGTGCTGGTCGCCAACGAGGGCGAGGGCTCCAACAGCGTCTCCATCTTCTCGATCGACGACTGGAAGGAGGTGGCCGAAGTGCCGGTGGGCAAGGCTCCGCACAACATCGCCTTCGCCGCCGCCCGGGGCATCGCCTATATCGCCAACGGCGGCTCCGCCGACATCACCAGGATCCGGTGGAGCGACGCCACGCCACTGGGCGCCATCGCCCTCGATGACCGCGGCGCACCGCACAATCTGGCGGCGACACCGGACGGCAGGCTGCTGTTCGTGGCCCGCAAGGGATCGGACGATGTGGCGGTGATCGATCTCGAGGCGGAGAAGGTCGTCAAGTACATCCCCGTCTCCAAGGGGCATCACGCCGTGGCCGTTTCTCCGGACGGGCGAACCGTCTATGTCTCGGGGATCGGCTCCAATGTCATCAACGTGATCGACGTTGCCAGTCTCGAGCGGACCGCGGAGATCCCGGTGGGTGAAGGCCCGCACGGTGTCCGTTTCTCCCCCGACGGCAAGATGGCCTATGTGGCGGTGGCGAAATCCGACCGGGTCGCGGTGATCGACACCGAGGCGCGCAAAGTCGTCTCCACCATCGCCGATCCCGGCTTTCCCTTCTGGCTGGCGGTCGCCGGCAACTGACCGCGCATCGCCTCGGAGGTCGGGGAGGCGATGCCGGACGAGGATCCGGCATCGCTTTCCCGCGATCCCGCTTTGATCTCGGTGTCGTGCGCTACATCAGCGACAGGATCGCCGTGATGCGTCGGGGGAAGATCGTCGAGATCGGTGACAGGAAGCGGATCTTCGACTCCCCGCGGCACGACTACACCCGCCGGCTACTGGCCTCGATTCCCCGCCTCCCGGCTGTGGCGGACTGACCGGCCCCGCTCGGGGCACCACCGATACCCGGTATCCGTGCCGCCGACCGCGCCGATACGCCCGTCAGCTTCGGCCGCTCGCCCCCTGTCCGGCGCCCGGCATCGCCGTGATCAGCCCGTAGGTCTCGGGGCGGCGGTGCAGGGCGAAGTTGAAGATGTGCTCCTTGATCTCGCGGGTGCGCTCGAAATCGCATTCGTGGAGGATGAGCTCGTCCTCGAGAGTGCCGGCCATGGCCACGATCTCGCCGGTGGGGGCGATGATGCAGCTCTGCCCCAGGAGATCGCAACCCTCCTCGCGGCCCGCCTTGGCCACCGCCACCACCCACATGCCGTTCTGATAGGCACCGGCCTGCATGCAGAGATGGTTGTGGAAGGCCTGCAGATGGTCGTGCTGGGGGACCGGCGGATAATGCAGCGGGGTGTTGTAGCCCAGGAGCAGCATCTCCGCCCCCTGCAGCGCCAGCACCCGGTACATCTCCGGCCAGCGGCGGTCGTTGCAGATGGCCATGCCCAAGGTTCCGCCCATCGCCCGCCAGACGGGAAAGCCGAGGTCGCCGGGCTCGAAATAGCGCTTCTCGAGATGCTGGAAGGGCCGCCAGGGCTCGTGTTCGGCATGACCCGGCAGATGGACCTTGCGATACTTGCCGAGAATGCAGCCGTCCGGCCCGACCAGGATCGAACTGTTGAAACGCCGTTTGCGCCCCTCCTCGATCACCAGTTCGGCGTAGCCGAGATAGAAGCCGATGCCGAGTTCGGCCGCGGTCTCGAACAGCGGACGGGTCTCCTCGCCGGGCATCGCGGTCTCGAAGAAACGGTCGAGCTCCGCCTCCTCGGCAAAATACCAGCGCGGGAAGAAGGTGGTCAGCGCCAGCTCGGGGAATACCACGAGCCCGCAGCCGCGCGCCGCCGCCTCCCGCATCAGCGCCAGCAGCCGTTCGACGACCGCCGTCTTCGGCTCCTCCCGCCCGATCGGCCCGAGCTGGGCGGCGGCCACTGCGAGCATGCGCCTCATGCTCCCTCCCCCTCCATCAGCAGCTCCAGCAGCACCCGGAGCAGGACGTTCGCCCCGGCGGCGATATCGGCGGGAGCGGTGGTTTCCTCGACATTGTGACTGATGCCGCCCACCGAAGGGACGAAGATCATCGCCGTCGGACAGACCCGGGCCATGATCTGGGCATCGTGGCCGGCGCCGCTGGGCATCCGCCGGACCGCATGGCCGAGCCGTTCGGCCGCCCGTTCGACGCGCGCCACCATACCGGGGTCGAAGGTCACCGGAGGGAAGCGGGCGAGGCTGCGGCGCCGGGCCTCGACGCCTTCGCGGGCCGCCGCTTCCTCGACGAATGCGGCGAGGCGGCGCTCCGCCTCCTGCAGCCGCAGATCGTCGGTGTT
>CAYYZI010000337.1:0-4013 GCA_964475675.1 uncultured Geminicoccaceae bacterium | reverse complement strand
GCAGCTCGGATTGCTGGCGCTGCTCGGGATCGGGCTCGGGCTGCTGCTCGGGGTGCTGGTGCCGTGGCTCGGCCTGCGTCTCCTGGGCACGCTCCTGCCCTGGCGGGTGGAAGCGGTGATCGACCCGATGCCGCTCGTTCTGGCCGCCGCGGTGGGTGCCGTCACCGTGCTGCTCTGCGTGTGGCGACCGCTGCTGCGCGCGGGTGCGGTGACGCCGGCGGTGCTGCTGCGGGCCGCGGTGGTCGATCCGCCCCCTGCCGGCCCCGGCCGCTGGCTGGTGCCGCTGCTGCTGGCCGGGCTGCTGTTCGGGCTGAGCGTGCTGTCGGTACCGCGCCCGCGCATCGGCCTCGGCTTCGCCCTGGCGGTGCCGGTGGCGCTCGGGCTGCTGGTGGTGCTGGCGGCCGGTCTGCAGCGGCTGGCGGCCGGGCTCGAGGGAAGGCTGCGCGGGCATTGGCGGCTGGCGCTGTCGGCCATCTGCCGTCCGGGCGGGGCGGCGCGTGGGGTGATCGTGGCGCTGGGGGCGGGGCTGGCGGTGCTGACCATGGTGGTGCTGATCGAGGCGCGGCTGCGCGAGGAGATCACGGGCCGCCTGCCGGAGCGTACCGCCGACATGTTCCTGATCGACATCCAGCCCGACCAGCGCGAAACCCTGCGCCGCCTGATAGACGGGGTCGAAGGGGCGGCGCTGCTGCAGGAAGCGCCCGTGGTGCGGGCCCGGGTCACCGGCATCAAGGGGCGCCCGGTGAACATCGAAGCGATCGACGAGGAGGTGCGCTGGACGGTGCAGGCGGACCGCGCCCTCACCTGGCGCGCCGAGCCGCCGCCGGACATGTCGCTGGTGGCCGGCCGCTGGTGGCCCGCCGATTACAGCGGTCCGCCGCTGGTCTCGGTCGAGCAGCGGGTGGCCGAGGGCTACGGGGTGACGGTGGGCGACCGGCTGCGCTTCAACATCCTCGGCCGCAGCATCGAGGCCGAGATCGCCAACATCCGCCCGCGCATCGACTGGAGCCGCGGGCGCATCGACTTCGTGTTCGTGTTCAGCCCCGGTCTGCTGGAGCAGGCGCCGCAGAGCTGGATCGCCGCCCTCGAACTGCCGGCGGCGGCCGAGCCCGCCTTCATCGATGCTCTCGCCTCCGCATTGCCCAACGTCACCCCGATCTCGATGCGCGAGGTGGTGGCCCGGGCCAGCGACATTCTCGGCAAGATCGGCCTCGCACTGCGGCTGGTGGCGGGGCTGGCCCTGGCCAGCGGAGCGCTGGTCCTGGCGGCGGCGGTGACCGCCAGCCGGCGGCGGCACCGTTTCGATGCGGTGCTGCTCAAGACCCTGGGCGCCACCCGGCGGGAAGTGCTGTTCCTGTTCGTCGCCGAATATCTGCTGTTGGGTGGTCTCGCCGCGCTGGCCGGCCTGCTGCTCGGCGGCGCGGGTGCCTGGATGGTGCTGACCGGCGTTCTGGGGCTCGGTTTCCTGCCCGCCATGCTGCCCGTGCTGGCGGTGCTGGCGACCGGCCTCGGTCTGGTGCTGGCGGTCGGCATGGCCGGCACCCTGCGGCTTCTGCGGGTGCCCGCCGGGCGGATCCTGGCCACGGCCGCGGGCTAGATCTCCCCGCTGCCGCCCTCGAGCCCGCGCGCCGCCTTCTCGTCCATGCCGAAATGATGGCCGATCTCGTGGGTCAGCACGTCCTGGACCACCTCTTCGAGGGTGCAGCCCCGCTGGCACCATTCGAACAGGATGGGCAGGCGATAGAGAAAGATCATCTCCGGTTCGGCCGGCGGTGCCGCCATGCTTTCCCGCTGCCCCACCGGCACCCCCCGATAGAGCCCGGTCAGATCCAGCGGATCCTCGATGCCCATGTCCTCGAGGGTCGCGTCATCCGGCCAGTCCTGCACCCGGACCGGGATTTCGGCCACCATCTCGGCGAAAGGCGAGGGCAGGGCCGCCAGCATCTCCGCCGCCAGTGCCGCGATGTCATCGGCACTGGGCGGCCGCTGCGCTCCGGGATCAGACGGCATCCTCGGGCATCTCTTTGAAGAAGGGACCGGGGCCGCGCATCACCATGTAGATCGAGGGGATGACCAGAAGGGTGAGGGCGGTGGAAACCGCCAGACCGAACACCAGCGACACCGCCAGCCCCTGGAAGATCGGGTCGAGCAGGATGAAGGCGGCCCCCAGGATCGCCGTGACCGCGGTCAGGAAGATGGGCTTGAAGCGCACCGCTCCGGCCAGCAGCAGCGCGCGCTTGAAGGGCCGGTCGGCGGCCCGCTCCATGCGGATGAAATCGACCAGGAGGATCGAATTGCGGACGATGATGCCGGCCAGGCTGATGAAGCCGATCATCGAGGTGGCGGTGAACTGGGCGTTCAGCAGCCAGTGACCCGGCAGGATGCCCACCAGGGTCAGGGGGATCGGGGTCATGATGACGAGCGGCAGCTTGAAGCTGCCGAACTGGCCGACGATCAGCAGGTAAATGGCCAGCAGTGCGACCATGAAGGCACCGCCGAGATCGCGGAAGGTGACGTAGGTGATCTCCCATTCCCCGTCCCACAGCAGGGTCGGCTGCGATTCATCCAGGGGCTGGCCGTAGAAGGTGATGCGCGGCGGCCCCAACGGCCCCCAGTCGCTGCGTTCGGCGATGCGGTCGGCGACCTCCAGCATGCCGTAGATGGGTGCCTCGAAGCGGCCGGCGAGCTCGCCCATCACCATCTCCGTGAACACCGCATCCTTGCGGAACAGCGGCAGGCTGGCCTTCTCGCGTTCCACCGTCACCACATCGCCGAGCTCGACGTTGCGGGTCTCGATGCCGGCCGGGCCGCGGGCGGCGATCGGGGTGGAGAGCAGCCGTTCCGTGATCTGCCGCCCCTTTTCCGGGACGCGGATGACGATCTCGGCGGGATCGGCGCCGCCGCCCCGGTGCGAGTAGCCGACCACCACCCCGCCCATCAGCGCCTGAATGGTGTCGTAGACCACCTGCTGCTCGACCCCGTAATAGTCGAGATTGGGCTGGTCGATGCGGATCCGGAGGCGTTCCGGGGCAACCCCGAAACTGTCGTCGACATCGACGATGAAATCGATGTCCTCGAACACCTGCCGCACCTTGCGCGCATATTCCCGCCGGGTTTCCGTGTCCGGCCCGTAGATCTCGGCCAGCAGGGTGGAGAGCACCGGCGGTCCGGGGGGCACCTCGACCACCTTGATGGCGGTACCGTCCGGCACCGGCACCTCGGCCAGCCGCTTTCGGATCTCGAGGGCGATCTCGTGGCTTTCGCGGGCGCGCTCCTCGCGCGGCACCAGATTGATCTGCAGATCGCCCAGCTCGGGGCTCTTGCGGATATAATAGTGGCGCACGAGGCCGTTGAAGTTGAAGGGGGCGGCAGTTCCGGCATAGGCTTGGATGGAGGTCAGTTCGGGCAGATCGGCGATCGCATCGGCCAGCGCGAACAGGGCCCGTTCGGTGGCTTCCAGGGTGCTGCCTTCGGGCAGATCCACCACCACCTGCATCTCCGACTTGTTGTCGAAGGGCAGCAGCTTGACCTTCACATCCTTGGTGTAGAACAGCACCAGCACCGCCAGCATGGCGCTGCCCACCAGCAGCAGGAACAGCAGCGAACGGAAGCGGGTGCGCAGCACCGGCCGGGCGAGGCGCATGTACAGCCGCCCCATCCAGTCGATCCCCTCCTCGCCGCTGTCGGCGGCGGCCAGCGCCCGACGGCTCTGGCCGAGACGCAGCCGCAGCCAGGGGGCGATGATCACCGCCACGAAGAAGCTGAACAGCATGGCGAAGGAGGCGTTGGCCGGGATCGGCGCCATGTAGGGGCCCATCAGCCCGGAGACGAACATCATCGGCAGCAGGGCGGCGATGATGGTCAGGGTGGCGATGATGGTCGGGTTGCCGACCTCGGCCACCGCCCGGATGGCCACCGCGGCGCGGTTGCCCTCGGGTTCGATCTTCCAGTGACGGGCGATGTTCTCGATCACCACGATGGCGTCGTCGACCAGGATGCCGATCGAGAAGATC
>CAYYZI010000336.1:0-4026 GCA_964475675.1 uncultured Geminicoccaceae bacterium | reverse complement strand
GTCTGCCCGTCAAGTTCTTCTACGCCGGGCCGATGTTCCGCTACGAGCGGCCGCAGAAGGGGCGCCTGCGGCAATTTCACCAGATCGGTGTCGAAATCATCGGCGCCCCCGAGCCCCGCGCCGATGTCGAGGTGATCCTGCTCGGCCGCCACATCCTGGAGGAGCTGGGCATCGCCGACCGGGTCACCCTGGAGCTCAACACCCTGGGCGACCTCGAGAGCCGCCGGGCCTATCGCGACGCGCTGGTCGCCTATCTGCGGGGCCACAGGGACCGCCTGTCGGCCGACAGTCTGCTGCGGCTGGAGCGCAACCCGCTCCGCATCCTCGACAGCAAGGATCCCGGCGACCGGGAGGTGATCGCCGGGGCCCCCCTGTTCGACGCCTATCTCAACGAAAGGAGTCGGGCCTTCTTCGCCGAGGTCCGCCAGGCACTCGAGGATCTCGGGGTACCCTTCACCGTCAATCCGCGGCTGGTGCGCGGCCTCGACTACTACACCCACACCGCCTTCGAGTTCACCACCGAGGCCCTCGGCGCCCAGGGAGCGGTGATCGCCGGCGGCCGTTACGACGGGCTGATGAAGATGATGGGCGGGCCGGATGTGCCGGGCGTGGGATGGGCGGCCGGGGTCGAACGGCTCGCCATGCTCCTGCCCGAGGCGCCGCCGGCGCCGCGCCCCACCGCCCTGATCCCGATCGGCGAGGAGGCGGTGCGGGAGGCCTGGAAGCTCGCCGATATGCTGCGCCGGGCGGGCTTCGTGGTCGATCTCGCCTATCGCGGCAAGCCCGGCCAGCGCATGAAACGGGCCGATCGGCTGGGTTGCCGCTTCGCCCTTTCCCTGGGCGAGGAGGAGCTGGCGCGGGGTGTCGTCCGTCTCCGGGATCTCGACAGCGGCGAGGAGCGCGAGGTGGCGCGCGATGCGCTCCCCGCCATCCTGCGCGAACTGGGAGCGGCCACGGCATGAGCGGCAACGGTTTCGCCGATCGGCTCGATGCCATCCTCGCCCGTTTCGACGAGCTCGAGGCGCTGATGAGCGAGGCCCGAGCCTCCGACTATGCCGAGCTGGCACGCGAATATGCCGAACTCGGCCCGGTGGTGGAGAAGATCCGGGCCTACCGCAAGGCGCGGGAGGAGAAACGCGAGCTCGAGGAGCTGCTCGCCGATCCCGCCACCGAGCCCGAGATGCGCAAGCTCGCCGAGGAGGAGCTGCACGAGCTCGAACGGCGCCTGCCGGAACTCGAACGCGAGCTGCGCCTGGCGTTGCTGCCGCGGGATGCGGCCGACGAGAAGAGCGCCATCCTCGAGATCCGCGCCGGCACCGGCGGCGAGGAGGCGGCCCTGTTCGCGGCCGATCTGCTGCGCATGTACCGGCGCTACGCCCAGCTCCACGGCTGGCGCTTCGAGATTCTCTCGGCCAGCGAAACCGAGCTCGGCGGCTTCAAGGAAGTGACGGCACTGGTCTCCGGCAGGGGTGCCTATGCGCGGCTCAAATACGAGGCCGGTGTGCATCGGGTGCAGCGCGTGCCGGCCACCGAATCGGGCGGCCGCATCCATACCTCGGCGGCCACCGTGGCGGTGCTTCCGGAAGCCGAGGATGTCGACGTGGCGATCGACGAGAAGGATCTCCGGATCGACGTCTATCGCGCTTCGGGGGCCGGCGGCCAGCATGTCAACCGCACCGAGAGTGCGGTCCGCATCACCCATCTGCCGACCGGCATCACCGTCGCCATCCAGGACGAGAAATCGCAGCACCGCAACAAGGCCAAGGCGATGAAGATCCTGCGCGCGCGGCTCTTCGATCTCCAGCGCCAGCAGCGCGAACAGGCGCGGGCCGCCGATCGCCGCTCGCAGGTCGGTTCGGGGGATCGCTCCGAGCGCATCCGCACCTACAATTTCCCGCAGGGCCGGGTCACCGATCACCGCATCGGCCTCACCCTCTACAAGCTCGATCAGGTGCTGGCGGGCGAGGCGCTCGACGAGATCATCGAGCCGCTGATCGCCGAGGATCAGGCCCGCGTGCTTTCCACCACCGCCGCCTGAGCCCGGCCATGCGTCTGCGCGATGCCCTCAATCACGCGGCGACGCGACTGCGGGAGGCGGGGATCGCCGAACCTTGGATGGAAGCACGCCTGCTGCTGGAAGCGGCGAGCGGGCTGTCGGCGGTGGATCAGATCGGCGATCCCGATCGGTCGCTGGACGAGGCCACGGCGGCCGCCTTCGAGGTCCTGGTGGAACGCCGCGCGAACCGCGAGCCGCTGGCCTACATCCTCGGCGAGAAGGAATTCCACGGCCTCGCCTTCACCGTCTCGCCGGAGGTGCTGACACCGCGGCCGGAGACCGAAATCCTGGTCGAGCTGGTGCGCGAATGCCTGCCCGACCCCGCGGCTCCGCTGCGCATTCTCGATATCGGCACGGGCTCCGGCTGCCTGCTGGTGACCCTGCTCACCCTCTGCCGCGGCGCCTTCGGGGTCGGCACCGATCTTTCCTTTCCGGCGCTGCGGATCGCCCGCCACAATGCCGAACGGCACGAGGTCGGCGACCGCGCCGGCTGGGTCTGCTGCCGCTGGGCCGATGCCCTTTGCGGACCGTTCCAGGTGATCGTCAGCAATCCGCCCTATGTGACCACTTCCGAGCTCGCCGTGCTGCAGCCGGAGATCCGCCGGCACGAGCCGCGTCTCGCCCTCGATGGCGGCCCCGAGGGGCTCGATGCCTATCGCGCCCTGGCCCACGAAATCCCGCCATTGCTGGCCGAAGACGGCATCGCCGTTCTCGAACTGGGACGCGGCCAGGGAGGTGCGGTGGCCGGGCTGATGCGCGAGGCCGGCCTCGAGATCGTCGAGATCCGTCCCGATCTCGCCGGCATCGCCCGCGCCATGCTGCTCAGGAAACCGGCTCAGCCGACCGTCGCATAGACCAAAGGCGGCGGTGTGCCTGCGGCATCGCCGATGACGAAGGCTCCCCGCACCGCGGCTTCGATTTCTGGCAGATCCTCTTCGCTCCGGGCATGGACCAGACAGAGCGGATCGCCGGCGGCCAGCCGCGCGCCGATGCCCACCACGCGGGACAGCCCCACCGCATGGTCGATGGCATCCTCCGGCCGGCGCCGGCCGCCGCCGAGGCGGATGATGGCGAGCCCCAGCGCACGTACGTCTATCGCCTGCACATGGCCGTCCTGCGGCGCCGCCACCGGGCGCACGCATGGTGCCTTCGGCAGATGGGATTCCGCCCGTTCCAGGAAATCGGCCGGGCCACCGAGCCCCCGCACCATGGCCGCGAAACGCTCGGCCGCGGCACCGCCGGCCAGAGCCCTTTCCGCCAGATCGCGACCGGTTTCCGCATTCTCCGCGAGGCCGCCCAAGGCCAGCAGTTCGGCACACAGCGCCAGGATGACGCTGCGCAGCCGCCCCTCGGCCGCCT
This sequence comes from uncultured Geminicoccaceae bacterium, assembly GCA_964475675.1. Taxonomy (GTDB): domain Bacteria; phylum Pseudomonadota; class Alphaproteobacteria; order Geminicoccales; family Geminicoccaceae; genus JALSRW01. The sequence goes on along the minus strand of CAYYZI010000336.1, from coordinate 611 downwards.
CGCCGCGCAGCATCGCCACCGCCTCGGCCACCTCGAGGGCGTTGCCGGCATTGCGCCCAAGCACCTGGTTCATGTCGGTCAGCAGGGCGCGACAGGAAAGGCCCGCACCGAGCGCCACCTCGACCAGTGCCCGGGCCAGCTCCTCGGCCTCGCGGCGATCGGGCAGGAAGGCTCCGCTGCCGAGCTTGACGTCCATCACCAGGGCGTCGAGGCCGGCGGCCAGCTTCTTGGACAGGATCGAGGCAACGATCAGCGGCAGGCTTTCCACCGTCGCGGTGACGTCACGGATGGCGTAGAGCCGGCCATCGGCCGGTGCGAGATCGCCGGTCTGACCGACGATCGCACAGCCGGCCTCGGCCACCACGCGACGGAAACGCTCCGTCTCGGGCCGCGTATCGTAGCCCGGAATGCTGTCGAGCTTGTCCAGGGTACCGCCGGTATGGCCGAGCCCGCGTCCCGAGATCATCGGCACGAAGGCGCCGCAGGCGGCGAGGATCGGCGCCAGCACGAGGCTCACCTTGTCCCCCACCCCGCCCGTGGAATGCTTGTCGAGAACCGGGCCGGCGAGATCGCGCCATTCCATCACCCTGCCCGAATCCCGCATGGCCAGG
>CAYYZI010000335.1:0-4027 GCA_964475675.1 uncultured Geminicoccaceae bacterium | reverse complement strand
AGCTGCTCTGCCAACTGAGCTATGCGCCCCAAAAGCGGTCTCCATCTAGGCGCCGGCGCCCGGGCCGTCAAGCCGCCAGAGGACCGGTCAGAGGCCGAGGGCGATGCCGTCCTTCCTGGGATCCGAGCCGCCCACCAGCACCCCGCGGCGATGGTCGACCAGGATGCACTGCCCACCGCCCAACGGCTCGGCGGCCTCGACGACATGGTGCCCCCTGGCGGCCAGCGCCTCGCGCACCGCCGGTGCCACGCCCCGCTCGACCCGGAGATCGGCCGGATAGGCCATGACCCGCGGCGAATCCAGCGCCTCCTGCGGATCCATGCCGTAATCGACCAGGTTGGTCAGCAGATGGACATGCCCGACCGGCTGGTAATCCGCCCCCATCACCCCGAAACAGGCCCAGAGATCGCCACCGCGGAAGGCGAGTGCCGGGATGATGGTGTGCATCGGCCGCTTGCGCGGAGCGATCACGTTGGGATGGTCGGGATCGAGGCGGAAGGCGCGGCCGCGGCAATGAAACAGCACCCCGGTCTCGGGGCAGACCAGGCCCGAACCGAAACCATCATAGAGCGAGTTGATGAAGGAGCAGGCGTTGCGCTCGCCATCGACCACCGCGATGTAGACGGTGTTGCCCTGGCCCCGCAGCAGCGGCGGCGGCAGATCGCGCAGCGCCCGGGCGGGGTCGATCAGACGCCGCAGGCGGGCGGCATAGGCCTTGTCCAGCAGCTCGCGCACCGGCACCGTGGCCCGCCGCGGATCGGCCAGAAACGCGTCGCGGTCGCGAAAGGCGAGACGGGTGGCCTCGGCCTCGAGATGGAAGCGCTCGGCACCGTGCGGATCGAGGGAAGCGAGGTCGAAATCCTCGAGAATGTTGAGCATCAGCAGGGTGATCAGCCCCTGGCCGTTGGGCGGACACTGGTAGATGCGGAGATCCCGATAGGTGCCGTGCACCGGCTCCACGAACTCGGCCTCGTATTCGGCGAAGTCCCCGATCTCGTGCAGCCCGCCCAGGGCCCGCAGGCTGGCGGTCATGCGCTCGGCCAGCTCGCCGCGGTAGAAGACCTCGGCACCGCCGCTGGCAATCTTCTCGAGGGTCCGGGCGAGGGCCGGAAACCGCATCACCCGGCCGCATTCGGGAGCCCGGCCGCCGGGCAGATAGACCCGCCGCGCGGTCTCGTTGGCCAGCAGACGCTCCTGCAGCCGCGCCCAGTCGAAGGCGACCCGCGGCAACACCGGAAAGCCCTCGGCCGCACAGGCGATGGCCGGCGCCAGCACGGTCGCCAGATCGAGCCTTCCATGCTCGCGCAGCAGCAGCTCCCAGGCGGCGATCGCTCCGGGAATGGTGACGCTGTGCACGCTATCGGCGGTCAGCCGGTCGATCCCCAGATCGCGCAGCCGCTCGAGGCTGGCCGCCGCCGGCGCCCAGCCCGAGCCGTTGACCGCCACCACCCCGCCGGAAGCCGGGGCGAACAGGGCGAAACAGTCGCCACCGATGCCGGTGGACTGGGGCTCGACCACCGCCTGCACGGCGGCCGCGGCGATCGCCGCATCGACCGCATTGCCACCCGCTCGCAGCATGTCCAGCGCGGCCAAGGTGGCCCGGGGATGCGAGGTGGCGGCCATGCCGCCGCGGGCATAGGCGGTGGAACGACCCGGCAACTGGAAATCACGCATCGCGCACCTCCTCCTGCGGGCCGAGCTCTAGGCCAAACCGGCCGCCACCGCCAGCCGCTTCAGCAACGGTGATAGGGATGGCGGCCGAGGATCGCCCAGGCGCGAAAGATCTGTTCGGCGAGCATCGCCCGCACCAGCAGATGCGGCCAGGTCATGGGCCCCAGCGACAGCACCCAGTCGGCGCGGGTCCGCAGCCGCGGATCGAGCCCCTCGGCGCCGCCGATGACGAATACCAGGAGACCATGGCTCTGCCGCCACAGCGCCTCGAGGCGCGCGGCGAAAGCCTCGCTGGCGACTTCCTGGCCGCGACTGTCGAGAACGATCACGCAGGCATCGCGGGGGATGGCGGCGAGCAGACGGTCTCCCTCCATCCGCCGCCTTCGCTCGGGATCGGCGGGACCCCGCAGCTCGATCTCGCGCAGGGTCACCCGCCAGGGCAGGCGCTCGAGATACCGTGCCGTCAGTGCGTCGACGGCCGGGTCGCGGCTGCGACCGACGGCCAGGATCTCGATGCGCAAGACGCCTCAGCGCGAGGTGCCGGTGGCCAGCCGCTGCGGCGGTGCCACCGACCAGAGCCGTTCGATATCGTAGAGGGCACGCGTTTCCGCGCGGAAAAGATGAACGATCACATCGCCCGCATCGAGCAGGACCCAGCTCGCTTCCTCGAGGCCCTCGGCCTCGACCGGCCCGATACCGGCATGCTTGAGACGGTCCCGCAGCTTTTCCGCCATCGCCAGAATATGGCGCTTGGAGGTGCCGGTGGCGACCACCATGAAATCGGCCAGGGTGGTCTTGCCCTGCAACTCGATGACGGTGGCATCGATGGCCTTGTCGGCGTCGAGACTGTCGAGGATGATCTGCAGCAGATCCCGCGGTGCGGCGGACGGTCTTACGTCGGCCGTTATGGCTTTCACTCCCCAAACGCGACCTGCGGCCACTTGCCGGCCCGGCGGATGGCCGTGGCCGAAGCAGGATGTGGGCGCAGACGCATGAACACCCATCGCGGCGGCGGCAGATCCGCGAGCTCGAAGGCCCGCTCTTCCGCCAGCCGCGCCCCGGCGAAACACTTTGCTACCTGTCCCGCCAGTGCACCATAAGAATAGGGGCTGCGCTCGAAAACGGCAATGGGCACCAGCTGGAAGATGCGCCGCCACTGCCGCCATCGGGGAAGCTGGGCGAGGTTGTCGGCACCGATCAGCCAGACGAAACGGTGACCCGGCAGGCGCACGAGGCGGCGCAGCGTGTCTATCGTGTAGCGGGTGCCGAACCGGGCTTCGAGATCGCACACGCGGATCCGCGGATGGCGAGCCACCCTCCGGGCATTGTCCAGACGCATGGCGAAGGGCGCCAGCTCGGCCGGGGATTTGAGCGGGTTCTGCGGCGATACCAGCCACCAGACCTCGTCCAGACGCAGCCGCTTGAGGGCCTGCAGGCTGATGTAAAGATGCCCTTCATGGGCCGGATTGAAGGAGCCGCCGAGCAGCCCGATCCGCCGCCGGGACGCCACCGCCGGCTCTTCCGAGGACGGCAGCGCGATCAGCAGACGTCCCCGCGGCGGCCTGCGTGGCCAGCTCAGGGCGCTCATCGGCGCGGCACCGGCGCCGCCAGGAAGCGTCCCGTTAAGCGCATCTTAACCAAGAGGCGCTAGACGGGAAGCGACGGCAGCTTCGGAAAGGCGTCGCATGGGCACCCCCGCAATGGGCTCGGACCGCAACGGGGCCAGTAGGCCACGGCTCCGCATTCTCCACAACATGGCACGCAGCGGCGGTACCCTGATCAGCCGCTGTCTCGCCTGCATGGAGGGGGTGGCGCTGCTGAGCGAGATCCATCCCCGCGGCACCGAGATCTTCAATCCGCTGAGCCAGGCCATGTCCTGGTTCGGACTGCCGCAGCCGCGCGACATCCTGGCCCTTCGCGAAGCCGGGCCGGTACGCTTCGACGATGCCATCCTCCTGATCCACGCGCGGGCCCGACAGCGCGGACTGGAACTGGTGCTGCGCGACTGGTCGCATCTCGATTTCCTGGGGGTGCCGCTGGTCTCCGATCCGCCCTTCCGCTCGCTGCTGACCGAGGTGCTGAGCAGCCACTTCGAGCTGCTGCGCCTGGCCACCGTGCGTCATCCCTTCGACCAGTGGCTGAGCTGTGCCAATGTCCCCTCGATCGCGGACCATCTCTCACCGGAAGCGTTCATGGCGGGCTGCCGCAGGTTCGCCGAACTGGCTCGCGAGATCGGCTTCGTCCGCTTCGAGGATTTCTGCGAGGATCCGGCGGTGGCCATGGGGCGCATCTGCCATGGTCTCGATCTTCCCCTCGATCCCGCCTTTGCCGAAAAACAGGCCGACTGGACCCGCAT
>CAYYZI010000334.1:0-4033 GCA_964475675.1 uncultured Geminicoccaceae bacterium | reverse complement strand
GGTGGGGATGGAGACCACCTCGAGCCCGTAGATCTCGGCGAATTCGCCGGCCTCGGTGGCCGCCGTGCCGGTCATGCCGGCGAGCTTCTCGTAGAGCCGGAAGTAGTTCTGGAAGGTGATCGAGGCGAGGGTCTGGTTCTCGGCCTGGATCGGCACCCCTTCCTTGGCCTCGAGCGCCTGATGGAGACCGTCGGAATAGCGCCGGCCGGGCATCATGCGGCCGGTGAACTCGTCGACGATGATCACCTGGCCGTTCTTGACGATGTAGTCGACATCGCGCTGGAACATCTTGTGGGCGCGCAGCGCCTGCTGGACGTGATGCACCAGGGTGACGTTCTCGATGTCGTAGAGATCGCCGGTCTTCAGCAGCCCCGCCTCGGCCAGCAGCTTCTGCATGCGCTCCACCCCCTTCTCGGTGAGGGTGACGGCGCGCTGCTTCTCGTCCTTTTCCCAGTCGCCATCCTCGAGCTGGCGGACCAGCTTGTCGACCGCCTTGTAGAGTTCGGAGCTGTCCTCGGCGGCACCGGAGATGATCAGCGGCGTGCGGGCCTCGTCGATGAGGATGCTGTCGACCTCGTCGACGATGGCGTAATGATGGCCGCGCTGCACCAGATCCTCGAGCCGCAGGCGCATGTTGTCGCGCAGATAGTCGAAGCCCAGCTCGTTGTTGGTGCCGTAGGTGATGTCGCAGGCATAGGCCGCCCGCCGCGCGGCATCGTCGAGGCCGGGCACGATGCAGCCCACGGTGAGGCCGAGGAAGGTGTGGATCTGCCCCATCCAGGCGGAGTCGCGGCGGGCCAGATAGTCGTTGACGGTGACGATGTGCACGCCCTTGCCGGCCAGGGCGTTGAGATAGGAGGGCAGGGTCGAGACCAGGGTCTTGCCCTCACCGGTCTTCATCTCGGCGATCTTGCCCTGATGCAGGACGATGCCACCCATCAGCTGCACGTCGAAATGGCGCTGGCCGAGGGTCCGCTTGGCCGCCTCGCGCACCGTGGCGAAGGCCTCGATCATCAGATCGTCGAGACTCTCCCCCTTCTCCAGCCGCTCCCGGAACCAGGGGGTGCGGGCGCGCAGCTCCTCGTCGGAGAGCTTCTCGAGCTCCGGTTCGAGGGCATTGATCCGTTCGACCGTGCGGCCGAGGGATTTGACAAAACGGTCGTTGGCGGTGCCGAATATCCGCCTGGCCAGAGCACCGATCATGTGTGGATGTTACCTTTTCGCGAACGCATCCGTCCCAGTCTCGCCCAAAATGGGCATCCCCGGCGGCACTGTCAACGCGATCATGCCGCGCGCCGGCCGGCGGTGACCATCGCCACCCCGATCTTACGCCGCGCGGCAGCGGTGGCAAAGGGCAAACCGGGGCCCGGCCGCAGCTCGCCTCAGGCCCGGCCCATGTGCATCGACAGAAGGCTCGGATCGATGCCGATGGCCCTGAGCGCCCGCTCCCATTTGGTGTCGTCCTCGGCGTCGAAGACGATCGCCGGATCGGCCGGCACGGTGATCCAGCCGTTGGCCTGGATCTCGGCGTCGAGCTGCCCCGCCCCCCAGCCGGCATAGCCGAGGGCCAGCATGCGCTGCTTCGGGCCGCCGCCGGCGGCGATGGTCCTGAGCATCTCGACGGTGGCGGTGAGCGCGAACTGCTCGTCGATCACCAGGCTCGATTCGTCCACATGATCGGTGGAATGGAGCAGAAAGCCCCGTCCGGTCTCCACCGGCCCGCCGTAATGGACGGCGATCTCGGCCCGGATCTCCTCGGCTTCGATGCCGACCTGGCCGGCGATCTCGGCGAAGCTGACATTTTCCAGGCGCTTGTTGACGATGAGCCCCATCGCCCCTTCCGCCGAATGGACGCAGAGATAGACCACCGAACGCAGGAAGCGCGGGTCGGACATGCCCGGCATGGCGACCAGGAGCTGGCCGGTGAGCCGGGTCTCGTCGGCAGTTTCCGAGCTCATGCGCTTCACATAGAGCCTCGCCTCGCCGGCAACAAGACACCGCCGACGGCCTTTTTTCCGGGCCGCCCGTTCCCCGTTGCGGATCCCGGCGCGAGGCGCCATTCTGCATTCGTGGTGCGGCCCCGCCGGCACTCCGCCGGCAACGATCACGGGAGGAAACAGAGCATGCCCATCAAGGTCGGCGACCGGCTTCCCGAAGCGACCTTCAAGGTGAAGACCGAAAACGGCATCGAGGATGTCACCACGAGCCAGCTCTGCGCCGGCAGGACGGTGGTCATCTTCGCCGTGCCCGGGGCCTTCACCCCGACCTGCCACCTCAAGCACGTACCGAGCTTCCTCGCCAACCTCGAGGCGCTCGAGGCCAAGGGCGTCGACGAGGTGGTCTGCGTGGCGGTCAACGATCCCTTCGTCATGGAGGCCTGGGAAAAGGCCACCGGCGCCTCCGGCAGGATCCGCATGCTGGCCGACGGCAACGGCACCTTCACCCGGGCCATCGGCATGGATTTCGACGGCAGCGCCATCGGCCTCGGCACCCGCAGCAAGCGCTACGCCATGCTGGTGCGGGACGGGGTGGTGGAGATCCTCAATGTCGAGGACAATCCCGGCGAGATGGAGGCCTCGGCCGCCGAGAAGATCCTGGAAGCGCTCTGAGATGGGCGCACCGGTCCGTGTCCATCCGCCGCACGGCACGGTGATCGCCTGCGAGAACGGCAAGGGACGCTACGGGCTCGACATCATGGCCGGGCGCCATCTGCTGACCGCCGACGAGCCGGTCGATGCGGGTGGCGAGGACAGCGGCCCCAGCCCCTACGAGCTGCTGTCGGCGGCGCTGGCGAGCTGTACCGCGATGACCTTGCGCATGTATGTCGAACGCAAGGGCTGGGATGTCGGCCGCATCCATGTGGCGGTGCGGCACGACAAGATTCACGCCGCCGACTGCGCCGATTGCGAGACCCGCGAGGGCCGGGTGGACCTGTTCGAGCGGGTGATCGAGATCGAGGGCGGGCTGCCCGAAGACCAGCGCCGGCGGCTGCTGCTGATCGCCGAGAAATGCCCGGTGCACCGTACGCTCACCGGCGAGGTCAAGATCCGCACGCGGCTGGCGGGAGGGTGAACCCGTCGCAGGGAAGGTTCCGCGCATGATCCTCCACGATTTCGCCCTGGCCCCCAACCCCCGGCGGGTGCGCATGTTCCTCGCCGAGAAGGGGATCACGGTACCCACCGTGCAGGTCAATACCCGCGAGGCGGAGCAGTTCGGCGAGGAGTTCCGCCGTCGCAACCCCTGGTCGCTGGTGCCCGTGCTGGAGCTCGACGACGGCGGCTGCATCGCCGAATCGGTGGCCATCTGCCGCTATTTCGAGGAGCTCCATCCCGAGCCGCCGCTCTTCGGCCGGGACCCGCTGGAAAAGGCGCGCATCGAGATGTGGAACCGCCGCGCCGAGCTCGAGGGTTACGTGCCGCTCGCCGATGCCATCCGCAACCGCCTGCCGCTGTTCGCCGATCGCGCCGTCGCCGGCCTGCCCTCGGGCTTTCCGCAGATCCCGGCGATCGCCGAACGCGGGATCCAACGCTACCGGCTGTTCCTCGAGCGCCTCGACGCCCGTCTCGCCGACAGCCGCTTCCTGGCCGGCGAGGATTTTTCGATCGCCGACATCACCGCCTTCGTCACCGTCGAATTCGCCGGACGCATCGAGGAGGTGATCCCCGAGCAGCATCGCCATCTCGCCCGCTGGCACGCGGCGGTGGCCGCCCGCCCCAGCGCCGCGGCCTAGGGGCGGTCACCCGGAGCGGGTCGGGACCCTCCGGGGCCCATGCGCGCCGGCTCCGGTCCGCTGACGACCTACCCGGGACAGCGAGCCGGCGAAGCCCATCACGGGGTTCCGGGACGGCCGGGGGGAACGACCGCCGGCCCGCCAGGGAGCGCGGGCCCGGTCCGTCGCGGTCGGCGCCGGCCTCGCGGCCGCCAGCAGCCAGCCCCCGGCCCGCTTGCCGGTCGTCGCCAGAGCGCGCCCGCGCCCGCGGCACGACACGCCGCACCGCCCGGCCTCGTCCGTTGACGCGTTGTTAACCCGCTC
>CAYYZI010000333.1:0-4036 GCA_964475675.1 uncultured Geminicoccaceae bacterium | reverse complement strand
CTCTTCGCCCTCTTCACCTTGCTGCTGGTGGCGGGCGGCCCGGGCCGGCAGGCCCATGCCGGGATCGAGGAGGAGGCGCAGGCGGCGCTGGCCAAGCTCTACCGGCTGGTACCCGGAACCGAGGCGCTGGCGAAGAAGGCCAAGGGCGTTCTGGTGTTCCCCAACATCGTCAAGGCCGGCCTGCTGATCGGCGGCGAGTACGGCAAGGGGGTTCTGTTCAAGAACGGTGCGCCGGCCGGCCGCTACAACATCGTCTCCGCCTCCTACGGGCTGCAGATCGGGGCCCAGGCCTATTCCCTGGCACTGTTCTTCATGACCGACGAGGCGCTCGAATATCTCGACAAGAGCGAGGGCTTCGAGCTCGGCGTGGATGCCGGTTTCGCCCTCGCCGATGTCGGCAAGGGCGGCCAGCTCACCACTTCCAACGTCCAGGATCCGATCATGGCCTTCGCCTACGGTCAGGCGGGCCTGATGGCCGGCATCTCGATCGAGGGCTCGAAGATCACCCGGCTGGACGATTGAACCCCGGGTTTCCTCTCCCCAGCGCGGCGCTTTTTGCGTATTGTTTGCGTGCAAACCGGGATTCCTCGGTTTGCAGAACAAACCGACGCATGATCGGGGAGGAAATCCATGTGGCGTTCGACGGGTACGGTCGCGCTGGCGGCCGTCGTACTGACACTCGGCGCAACCTCGGCGCGGGCGGAATGTTCGCCCGACAATTGGCGCGAATGCAAGGGCAAGCCCTGGGTGATCGGCGAGCCGGAGACGCCGATCGGCAAGAAATGGTGGCCCAATCCGCTGTGGGGCGCGGATGACGAGGCCGGCTCCACCAACTGGTACACCAAGCCCGAGGTGGTGATGCGGGCGGTGGCCGAGGCCGACAAGGGCAAGGTCTACAATCTCGGGCGCCCCTACGATGCGGAGATGCCGCTGTTCGGCGCCCGCAAGTTCTCGCTGCGCATTCCCGGCAGCCCCACCGGCGGACCGTTCGGTGCCAACAAGGTGATCTGGCACGACGAGTTCCTGGCCACCGAGATCGGTCAGGTGGGCACCCAGTTCGACGGGCTCGGGCACATCGGGGTGATGGTCGGCGGGCCCGGCGAAAAGGACAAGATGCGCTACTACAACGGCTTCACCGAGACCGAGGTGGCCAGTGCCTACGGGCTCAAGAAGCTGGGCACCGAGAAGCTGCATCCGATCGTCGCCCGCGGCGTGCTGCTGGATATCGCCGCCGTGCGCGGCGTGGAGATGATGGAGGCCGGTGACGAGATCACCATGGCCGATGTCGAGGCCGCGCTGGAAAAGCAGGGGATGGCCGGCTTCACCTTCAAGGAGGGCGACGGCGTCTTCTTCCACACCGGCTGGGGCAAGCTGTGGAAGGTCGACAACGACAAGTTCAACTCCGGCGAGCCGGGGATCGGCATGGAAGTCGCGCGCTGGCTCACCGACGAAGTCAAGGCCGGGGTGGTCGGTGCCGATACCTGGGCCACCGAGGTGGTGCCCAATCCCGATCCGGCCTGCGCCTTCTGCATCCACCAGCACCTGATGCCGCGCCACGGCCTGGTCAATCAGGAGAACATGTATCTCGACGGGCTGGTGGCCGACCAGGTGTGGACCTTCATGTATGTCTACACCCCGATGCCGATCGTCGGGGCGACGGGCTCGGCCGGCGCGCCGATCGCCATCGACTGAGGCAGCGGCCTCGATACCGCATTTCGGGGGCTTCGGCCCCCTTCCTTTTCAGGTTCAGGTCTCCGCAGGCGGTTTCAGCGGGCAGATGATGACCGTGGCGCCGATGCGGTGGCGCAGGGCGCTGGCGGTATTGCCGTAGACCAGATCGGTCAGCCCCCGATGGCCGTGGGCTCCGAGTACCACTGCCTCCACTTTCTCCTCCTCGACCAGCCGCGCCAGTTCGCTGATGGGATCGCCGAGACCGAGCCGGCAGGAGGCCCGATAGCCGGCCTGCCGCAGACTGGCGCAAAGGGCCTCGAGGCGCTGCCGGTCGACCTCGGTCTCGAAATCGGCGGCATTGGGCCCCATCGCCCGGGCGACCGCGCTCTCCACCACATGCATCAGTACGACCTCGGTGCGCTCCTTTTCGGCGAAGCGCAGCGCCTCGTTGATCAGCTGCTGCTCGCCGTCGCCGAAATCGAGAGCGATGGCGATGCGGCGATAGCTCCTGGCCGGTCGGATGGGGAACTTCCCGGCCACCATCCGGCCGTGAATGGCGGCCGGCCGGAGAATGCCCGGAAAACGCTGCAGCCGGTCGATCCAGGGCCGGATCGCGACATAGGCGAGGAGCAGCAGCAGCAGCGCGACCAGCGGCAGGACGGTCAGCTGGAGGATCCAGGCATTGGCCCCGGCGGCCGCCAGCCATGCCCCGATCTCGTCGATCACCAGCTTGAGATTAAGCGCGACGATGATCCCGGCCACCAGCCAGGCCAGCCCCTGGATCACCGGCCCCACGGCGAAGTTCTTCATGCGCCGGCGGTCGGCGACGAAATGAATGAGCGGAACGACCGCGAACGGAAGCTGCAGGGAAAGCACCACCTGGCTCAGCACCAGCAGATCACCGGTGGAGTTCTCGCCGAACCAGAGGATCGCCAGCACCGCCGGCCCCGCCGCCAGCAGACGGGTGATGAGACGCCGCAGCCAGGGGCGGATGCGGATGTTGAGATGCCCCTCCATGACGATCTGGCCGGCGAGGGTGGCGGTGATGGTCGAGCTCTGACCCGAGGCCAGCAGCGCCAGAGCGAAGGCGACGGGAGCGATGGCCGCACCGAGAATCGGTTCCAGCATGCGATGGGCGTCCTGGATCTCGGCGATGTCGTAAAGTCCGCTGCGGTAGAACACGGCGGCGGCCATGATCAGGATGGCGGCGTTGACCAGAAAGGCGAGATTGAGCGAAATGACCGAATCGATGGTGTTGAGCCGAATCGAGGCCCGAATTTCCTTTTCGCTGCGGCCCACCAGCCGGGTCTGTACCAGCGAGGAATGGAGGTAGAGATTGTGCGGCATCACGGTGGCGCCGAGGATGCCGATGGCGATGTAGAGGGCGCCGCTGTCCGGCAAGGAGGGCACGAAGCCGCGCAGCACGCCGCCCCAGTCGGGCTGGGCGAGGAAGATCTCGATCAGGAAGGCGATGCCGATGGTCGCCACGAAGGACAGGATCACCGCCTCCAGCTTGCGGATGCCGAAGCTCGTGAAGGCCAGCAGGAGCAGCACGTCGAAGGTGGTGATCACCACGCCCCAGAGGAGCGGGATACCGAACAGGAGCTGGAAGGCGATGGCCGAGCCCAGCACCTCGGCGAGATCGGTGGCGATGATCGCGATCTCGGCCAGCACATAGAGCGGGATGTTGACCCATCCGGGAAACGCCTCGCGGCAGGCCTGGGCGAGATCCCTGCGGCACACCACGCCGAGCCTGGCCGCCAGGCTCTGCAGCAGCATGGCCATCAGGTTGGACATCAGCAGCACCCAGAGCAGGGCGTAGTTGTACCGGCTGCCGCCGGCCAGATCGGTGGCCCAGTTGCCGGGATCCATGTAGCCCACCGAGACCAGCAGGGCGGGACCGGCGATCGCCCACCAGCGGCGAAGTCCCGGACCGGTGGCCGGAACCTTGACGGATTCGTAGTGCTCCGAAAGCGATTCGCGTTCGTCCTGCACTCTGGCCACCTCGGGCGGGGATGTCCGGGCCCGGAACGGAAGCCCGGCATGGGCAGAAATTCCGACAATCGCGGGGCTCACGCCGCCAACAGAGCGCTTAGACCAGATCCCGCACCACCGCAAGACGGAGCGGGTGTCCGTTTCCGGCGCGACCATCGCGCTGCGCTATGGCGGGCAGGGCACAACGTTACTTGTGCGTTCGGCCGGTTTGGCAGATAATAATTTATCCGTGTGAATTCACGGCACGATCGGGGAGGAAATCAATCATGGCACGTGTGCAACTGCACCGTTTCGTCGATCTCGCCCAACTTGGTCGGCCGGCCGCCAGACTGCCGGCGATGGCCCGCCGGCGCTTTCTCGGGGCGGCGGC
>CAYYZI010000332.1:0-4039 GCA_964475675.1 uncultured Geminicoccaceae bacterium | reverse complement strand
GACGCGCCGCTGGCGCCGCCGCCCCCGTCGATCTGCTTCGCACCGAGGGGCGAGGTGGTGCCGCGTCTGCCCTGAGCTCAGTCGCAGCCGGCGCTGACCAGCCCGTCATCGCCGGGTGCCAGCAGCCCCTGCCGCTGCAGCTCGGCGATCAGGGCGCTGCGCACCTCGAGGACATTGGCGATGGGACGCTCGCGTGCCTGCCGCACCTCTTCGGAGGTGAAGGGAGCGAAACCGGGGGCGATCTGTTCGGGGCTGTAGCTCGCCAGCATCCAGTTGAGGACGCGGGCGAGGCGGGCATCGTCGAGCATCGCCCAGACCACGCCGGGAACCCGCAGCAGATAGTCCCGCCCTTCCGGGATCCTGGTGAACAATCCGACGAAATTCCGGATCCGCGGTACCGTTCGGCAGGCGCCCATGCCATCGGCACGGTGGCAGCCCTGGCAGTTGCGCGAGAAGTCCTCGGCGACCTCGGCGATACGCGGCATCTCCCGCGGCTCCGCCGCCGTCAGCCAGCCCGGAGCCAGCAGCGCCCCCGCCAGCGCCCCGAGCAGCGCCAATGCCCGCAGGGCCGCCCGCATTTCACGCCTTGCCGACGATACCCGCGCCGGTGCAGTGATAGGCCATGCTGCGGGCGCCGAAGCACCAGTCGATATCGTTGGAGAGCTGCGGCCGATAGACCGGCATCTCGCCCTCGGTGGACAGGCAGGGGCACTGCCCGCACACCCCCTTGCCGCAGCAGTCGCGGTAGGCGATCAGATAAACCTGCCCGTCATCGGGATTGAGGCAGCTACCGACCCAGGAGGTGGGGGAGGGCTCCGAGCCCGGCGGGCAGCTCGTGATGCCGCCGTTGCAGCAGCTGCACAGATAGCCGTCCATGGCGCAGTAGCGCCAGTAGTTGCACTGGGTATCGTCGGTGGCCTGGGCCTGCTCGGCGAAGCCCTGGGCATGGGCCTTCTTGAAGCGGCCGCTGCGGTCCACCGGCAAGGTCGGCAGGATGGCACCCCCCACCAGCACCGTGCCGAGGCGCGCCAGCACGCTGCGCCGCGAGCTGCGCTGGGCGATGCGGCGACTGGCGGTTTCGAACAGGCGGTCGAAAATGTTCTCGTTCCCCATCGGTTCCCTCTCCTCGGGCTACGGCGTCCGGCTCCACTCAGCCCTGGCTCGCCGGCATCTCCGGCTCCGGCGCATTCCCCGGCTTCCGGCCCAGATATTCCTGGATGCTGGCATAGCCGGTCTCCTTGGCCACCAGCAGGCTCTCGAGATGCTCGCGCGAATTGACGAGCCCTTTGGAGCGCAGGATCCCGTTCTCGTCGATCAGGATGGCATAGGGCAGCTTGCCCACCTGAAAGCGCATGCCGACCTCCGGCGTGGCCAGCCAGGTGGCCTCCTCGAGCCGGTGCTTGCGAATGAGCGCCCGCTGCTCGTCGATGGGGCCATCGCCCACCAGTACCAGTTCGAGACCCCGCCCTTCGCTCCGCAGAAAGGAGCGCGCCACCCCGAGCAGCTTCTTGCAGATCGGACAGTTGGGTGAGACGAACAGCAGGAGCTGGCTGCGTCCGTCGGGGCGCTTGCCGCCGATGGTCACCTGCCGGCCGTGGATGTCCCGCAGCTCGAACACCGGCGCCGCATCGCCGACCTCCACCGCACCATTCATCATCAACGCCCCCAGCGGCGCCACCCGCTCGTGCAGGACGCCGATCTGCCGGGTCAGGGCGAACAGGCCGAGGGCCAGCGCCACGAACAGGATCCACAGCAGGATCTGGGAAACGATCAGGGCCTCGATCATCCCCTGCGCTCCGCCAGCGGGGCCAGTTCGAGGCTCCGGCTGATGGCCAGATAGGTCAGCAGCAGCCCGGAGGAGGCGGCCAGGATGGTCACCAGATCGAGCCACAGCAGGGAACGGCCGCTGCCCTCGCCGAGCAGCGGCAGCACCGCCACCGCCAGCAGCAGATTGCGCAGCACCAGCGACCAGCCGATCCGCTGCCGGACCACGCCGATGAAGCAGCCGCAGTCGATTTCCGTGCGGCCGCGCAGGATGTTGACACCCATGGCCGCGGCGAACAGGAGCAGCAGGAGGGCGCTGGCGATGGCCGCCCATGGCCGGGCCGGCGGCAGCAGAAGGCCGAAGGCCAGCAGCAACTCGAGGATCGGCAGCATCTCGGCCACCGGGCGTTCGACGCCCTCGGGCAGCAGCCGGTAATTGTGGAGGATGCCACGAAAGGCGTCACGGTTGGCGAGCTTGCTCGCGGCGGCCACGACCCACATTCCGGCCAGCAGCAGGCTCAGCGTCCACTGCAGAGTGGGGTCGAACAACCAGCCCATCCGCCCGCCTCCTCAGTCGGCGAAGGCTTGCAGCAGGAAGGGGGTGACGCCGGTGCCCTCGATCTTGCGCTTCTGCTCGCCGCTGGCGGGGTCGAGCACGGCCAGGGTGCCCGTGTCGGTGAGGGTCATCAGCAGCGGATTCGCGTCGCGGGTGACCATGACGGTGATCGCCGGTTCCTTGAGCGCGAAGCGGGCCACCCGCGTATTGGTCTTCGGGTCGAGCACCCAGATCTCCTCGCCCGGCCATTTGTGGGTCCATTTGGGGCCTTTGTGGACGAGCAGGAAAATCAGGCCGAGATCGGGCTGGTAGTCCATCAGCTGCCAGCCGCCCGGCCGCCAGCCCTCGTTCTTGTCGGCCTCCGACAGGATCGACCATTTGTCGGTCATCCGGGTGCGCCCGTTCTCGATGCCGATCTCGTAGAGCATGCCCTCGTAGGAGACGAAGAAGCCCTTGCCAGCGGCGACATCGAAGGCGCCGTGGCTGAACACCGGATCGGTCTCGGAATCGAAGAAGGGCTCGTTCTGGGCGATCTCCGCCTTGCCGTTCTCGTCATAGGAGATGTCGACCAGCGAGCCGTCGGGGCAGAGCATCGAGAAGCTGCGATCACCGGTCGGATAGACGAGGGCGCAGCCGGGCGATTCGATTTCTCCCAGATATTTTCTCGCCTTGATGTCGACCAGGCTGACGCTGGTCGCCGGCGCCATGTTGTAGGAGAGCACGAAGCGGCCATCGGGGCTCAGCGCCGCTGCCGGCAGCTTGGAGACCAGCAGCGCCCGCCCTTCGGGCAGGATCACCTCGCCGGTGCGCTCCAGAGTTTTCGCGTCATAGATCGACAGAACGTCGACCCGGTCGCCCTGGGTGCCGCGGGAATAGTAGGTCTCGTCGACATAGAGTTCGGATCTGTCGGGAGCAAGCAGGAGGTTGGGAACGAAGCCCGAATGCACCACGCCCAGGAACTTGCCGCTGTCCCCGTCATAGATGTTGATGCGGGAAGCGATCAGATTGTCGAAGGCGACGTCGAGCACATAGACCCAGTGCGGACCGGCTTCCGGCAGCACGGTGGTGCCCCATTCCTCGGCGACCTCGAGGCGGGCCTGCTCGGGCAGGGCCTCGATCGCCTGCTGGGCGCCCGCCGGGTGACCTTGGACCAGGACTGCCAGCACCATCCACGACGCTGCCGACAGCAGCCCACGACGCTGCGCCATCTGATCTCTCCCTGATCGCTTGTCCCCGAGCTCTTGTGAGGCTCGATCTTGGTTTGGCATGCGTTGATCGAACCGGATTATAGCCGGGTCGCTTTATCCGTAAAGCATCATGTTCCCGCCGCTGCGCACCCCGGCGGGCGACAGTGCTAGATGGCCAGCTCCGCGGTTTCGGGTTCGTGCTGCGGGCGCCGCGCCAGATATGTCGTGCAGATCACCCGCAGCAGCGAAGCGAAATTGCGCACCTCGCCGCGCAGTTCCATGATCTCGTCATAGAGCACGCTCAGGAACCGCGGGGTGGTGACGCCCTCGGCGGCCGCCATCTCGTCGAGGATTTCCCAGAACCGGGCCTCGAGACGGATCGAGGTGACCAGACCGTTGATGCGCACCGAGCGGGTCACCGCCTCGCACATCCTGGGTTCCGTGGAAGCATAGATCCTGCACATGCCAGCCTTCCCTCCGCCACGCTTTGCGCCGCCCCCATCCTAGCCGGTGGCGGGGCCGGCCCCCCCCC
>CAYYZI010000331.1:0-4040 GCA_964475675.1 uncultured Geminicoccaceae bacterium | reverse complement strand
CGATGCCGCCGAAGATGGTCGAGTTCGCCACCCCGTTGCCGCCCAGCCGGTTGGCCCCGTGCACGCCGCCGCAATCCTCGCCGGCGGCGAACAGACCGGGCAGCTCGGTACGACAGTCGGGCCCGAATTCCACCCCGCCCATCATGTAATGGGCGGTGGGCACCACCTCGACCCGCCCGCCGGCGAGATCGAAGCCGCAGTCGGCGCAGCGCCTGACCATGCCCGGAAAGCGCCGGGCCACGGTATCGGCGCCGAGATGGCCCATCTGCAGGAACACGCCGCCCATGGGCGAGGTGCGGCCGGCCCGCATTTCGGCGTAGATGGCCCGGGCCACGACATCGCGGGTGGCGCGCTCGCCGGCCGGATCCCATTCTAGCATGAAGCGCTCCTCGGCGCCGTTCAGGAGCCAGCCGCCGGCGCCCCTGAGCCCTTCCTCGAGCACGGTGCCGGTCATCCGGGTATCGGGCCCGGCCAGCAGGCCGGTGGGGTGGAACTGGACCATCTCCATGTCGCGCAGGGGAAGACCGGCCCGAAGTGCCATCGCCATCCCGTCGCAGCTCTTGTCGCCCGAGGGGGTGTGGTAGAGATACATGGTCGGGCCGCCGCCCGCTGCCAGCAGCACCGCCCGGGCGCGGACCAGGCGGTAGATTCCCTCGCGCATGTCGATCATCAGCGTCCCGGCGATGGCGGAACCGTCGGCGGCCGGAACCAGCGCCACCGCACGATGCTCCTCGAGCCGGCGCACTCCGGCTGCCCGCACCTGCTCCATCAGGCGGTTGATGATCTCGATGCCGGTCAGATCGCCCTTGTGGACCGTGCGGTCGAAGCTCTGGCCGGCGAAGGCCTTGAAATCGAGGGTGCCGTCCGGGCGGCGGTCGAAGAAGCAGCCGATCTCGTTTTCCAGCTCGTGGATGCGCTCCACCGCTCCTTCCACCAGCCGCCAGGCCAGATCCTGGCGCGGCAGCCACTTGCCACCGACGATGGTGTCCATGAAATGGCGTTCCAGCGAATCCGCGGGCGCCAGCGCCACATTGTAGCCGCCTTGGACCATGCGGGTGCAGCCGCATTTGCCCATCAGACCCTTGACGGCGATCGTCACCTCGAGCTCGGGGGCGGCCTTTCGCGCATGGAGGGCCGCGAACAAGCCGGCTCCGCCGGCTCCCAGCACCAGAATGTCGGTATCGAGGCGCTCGGGCTGCATCTCAGCGCGCCAAGGCTGCGAGGAACAGGAGGCCCGTGGCCAGTGCCGCGCCGCCACCGAGGCCGACCCAGAGGCGCAAGGGGCCGCGCCAGGGCAGGAACTCGATGGCCAGCACCCGCAGGCCGAGGGCGAGATGCAGGGCCAGGAGGGTGACCAGTCCCCATTCGGCGAGCTTCGCCAAGGGGTTGACCGTCCAGGCCAGCACCCCCCCGAGCGCCGCCTCACCTTCGATGGCGGTGGCGAGAAACAGGAAGTGGAACGGCAGGAAGAGGGCCAGGGCGAGGCCGCTCAGCCGGTGGGCGAGAAAGGCGAGATAGCCCGGATGGTGGCGATGTGCGGCTCTCATGGCGCCCCCACCACCGCCCGTACCGCACGCAGGCCGAGGACGAGAAGCAGGAGCGCAACTGCCAGGGTGACACCCTCGAGGGTCCTGCCGCGCAGCCCCGTCCATTCGGCGAGGATCGCACGCAGCCCGATGGCGCCGTGGATGGCCACCGCCAGCACGAACAGCCCGTAGAAGCCGCCCCACAAGAGGCTGCCGCGGGTGCGGGCCAGGATCTCGGCGGCGGAAAGCCCGCCCTGCGTGGCGTAGAGGATGCCCCCCAGATGCACCAGCACCAGCGGCGCCAGGAGCAGGGCCGTCGCCCGCTGCAGCAGGAAGAGCAGGCCGCCGTTCATGGCGCTCCTCTGCCCAGCAGGCGCCGCAGCAGGCTGCGCTTGAGTCCGGCGATGGCGGCGGTGGGGGCGATTCCCACCGGACAGAACTCGCTGCAGCTCATCTGGCTGTGGCAGGCGTGGCAGCCGGCATCGCCGCGCACCCGGTCGAGGGTCTCCTCGCGAGCCCCGTGGCGAATGTCGTTGACCAGCGTCCAGGCGCGGTTGAGCGGTGCGGGACCGAGGTATTCCGGGCGCCAGGCGACGACATCGCAGGCGGCGTGGCAGACGGCGCAGTTGATGCATTCGATGCCGGCATCCACGGCCCGTCGCGATCTGCTGTCGGGCGCGATCCGCGGCAGCGGATCGCGGCGCGTCGACGTCGCCACGAAGCGCCCGCCGGCGCGCTGCCAGCGCTCCAGGAAGGGGTCGAGATCGCAGACCAGATCGCGAATGCGCGGGAGATTGCGCAGGGGTTCGATGATCAGTGGACCGTCACCGGCGAGCCGGCCGACATGGGTGCGGCAGGTCCAGCGCGGGCGGCCGTTGACGGTCATCGCGCAGGAGCCGCAGACGCCGACCCGGCAGGCGAAGCGGTAGGCGAGATCCGGTGCGAGGTGGCGCTGCACCCAGCTGACGACGTCGAGAACCGTCTGATTGGCTCTCGCCGGAACACGGTAGTGAACGAGTTCGCCCTGCTCCCGCCCCCGCCAGATCCGCACATCGAGCATGCGGCCGTCCCCGACCGCTGCATCGGCCATACGCTCCTCCCCCGACCGATTGCCTCGCCCGGACTAGACGCCCTACAGTCGCCACCTGTCAACAATCCGGCGGAGGAGAAGGGCATGGCCGGCTCGATCGAGGCTCTCGAGGAGCGTCTGGCCCGCGGCGAGACCATTTTGCTCGACGGCGGCACCGGGACCGAACTCGAACGGCGCGGCGTGCCGATGGTCGAAGGCGCCTGGTGCGGCCTCGCCAATTTCACCCATCCCGCGATGGTGCGGGAGGTCCACGAGGCCTACCTCACGGCCGGGGCCGATCTGGTGATCGCCAACACCTTCGCATCATCCCGGCACATGCTGGAGCCGGCGGGATATGGCGGACGGGCGGCGGAGGGCTGCCGCATCGCGGTGCGGCTGGCACGGGAAGCGGTGGCCCGTGCGGCTCGCGGGCGCCCGGTCGCCGTCGCCGGGTCGCTTTCCACCGCGCGACCGGTGATCCCGGGCACCGATCGTCAGGATCCGGCTTTCGCGCTTTCCCTCGAGGAGGAAGCGGCCAACTATCGTCAAGTGGCGGAGGCGCTCGCCGAGGCCGGCGCCGATCTGATCGTTCTCGAGATGATCGCCGATCTCGACCGCGGACCGCCTGCCCTCGAAGCGGCGCTTTCGACCGGTCTTCCCGTCTGGCTCGGGCTCAGTGTCGCCCGCGACGAGGAGGGACGGGTAACGAGCTACCGCGCGCCGCTGGCTCTCGAAGAGCTGCTCGATTTCTACACGGCTCGGCCGATCGCCGTGCTGGGTGTCATGCACAGCAGCATCGAGGACTGCGATGCCGCCCTGCCGATCCTGCGGCAGCGCTGGCCGGGACCGATCATGGTCTATCCGGAAGCCGGACGGTTCGAGGCCCCGCACTGGCGGTTCGCCGAGATGGCACCCGAAGACTTCGCCGAGATCGGCGCCGGCTGGGTCGAACAGGGGGTAGCGATCCTCGGCGGCTGCTGCGGCATCGGTCCCGAACACATCGCCGCGCTGGCCCGCAGACTGGGCCGCTCGGTGGAAGGCTAGAGCCCGCGGGCGATCCCGGTGATCGCCTGCCAGGCCTCCGCCACATGATGCCGCTCGGTGCGTCCCTGGCCGATGGAGGCGCGAAGCACGTAACGCTCCCGCACCCGGGTCGGTGTCAGATAGGTTCGGCCATCCTCGTTGACGGCATGCAGGAGCCTTTCGTTGAGCGCATCGAGCGCTTCCCCTTCGGCCATCTCGCCGGGCCGGTAGCGGAAGGTCACGAGGGCCAGGTTGGGACCGGTGACGAGCTCGAAATCGGCGGCCTCCCGGATCCAGCCGGCGAGCTCGGCGGCGAGATCGATATGGCGGCGCAGCATCGCCCGCAGCCCCTCGAGCCCGTAAGAGCGCAGCACGAACCAGAGCTTGAGGGCACGGAAGCGGCGGCCGAGCGGGATACCCCA
>CAYYZI010000330.1:0-4047 GCA_964475675.1 uncultured Geminicoccaceae bacterium | reverse complement strand
CGGGGCACGACACTGTCCTCGGTGTAGGCGTGGAGGAGCTGCACGATCGCCTTGAAGAAGGCGGGGTGGTTTGCCAGGGCCTGCGCCTGGAACTGGAAAGGAGCGAGCCCTCGCTCCTCGAGGGAGCCCAGGATCGCCTGCACGTCAGATCGGCCGGATCGTGGCGGTGGACGACCAGCGGCTGGGCGCCTCCGTCGCTGGGCGGCACGATCTCGGTGACCAGCACTCCGAGCCCGCGGGCGATCTTGTAGACGGTCTCGAAGCCGCCCGAGATCTTGCCGTTCTCGATCTTGCTGATGGTGGCGATGGAAACGCCGCTGCGCTCGGCGAGCTGCTTGAGGGTCAGCCCCTCGGCCCGGCGGAAACGCCGGATGGTGCGCCCGATTTCGCCGGCA
Source organism: uncultured Geminicoccaceae bacterium (assembly GCA_964475675.1). Classification (GTDB taxonomy): domain Bacteria; phylum Pseudomonadota; class Alphaproteobacteria; order Geminicoccales; family Geminicoccaceae; genus JALSRW01. The sequence goes on along the minus strand of CAYYZI010000330.1, from coordinate 3,652 downwards.
CGCGGCTGCAGCAGCTCTGTCGATTCCCGCTTCACCGCCGATCTCTCCCGCGATTCCGCCTGCGAGCCTGTCCGCTCCCGCGAGCTTACCGGCAGAGGGCGATGGATGCCAACCGGCTGGCGAAAGCGCTGCTGCCCGGCCGCCGGCGGTCACCGCCGCGCCAGTCGCGGCACCGCAATGGTGAGGGACGCCGCCGCGATCACGGCTAGCAGGACCGCCACCAGCATCGTCGCCCAGCTGTCGGGCCGCACGGCACCGGCGAAGATGATTACGAGAAACAGCGGAAGATCGAGGAAGTGCGTGACCCGATTGACGAGCCCGCGGGCCTGTTCCCGGATCTCGTCGGTCAGCGGACCGCCGCGCGCCAGCGCTTCCCGCGAGCGGCGCAGGGTTCGGCGGAACTGGGCCCGGGTCACCGTGTTGCCTTCGACGAACTCGAACAGGAACAGCCCCCACATGGCGACCAGCCAGGGCTCCTCGAAGAAGCCGAGACCCAGCCGGAAGACGAGGGCGATGCCCGAAAGGGCGACCAGCAGCGCTCCCGGAATTACGTAGCCGTCATAGAAGCTCGCGGTGTAGCGGGCCGCTTCCGCGAACGCCGACAGGTCGTCGGTCCGGTATGCCCGGAGCTCGGACAGGAAGATCGCCAGAAGGCCGCCGCCGAGCAGAACGAAACCGGTGATATGCCCGAACCGGAAAAGCGCGTAGAGGTCCATTGGCAATGTCCGATGGTTCGGCCCGCTCGGGAGGGGCGAGCATGCGTCTCGCTCCGGCGCCCGTCAACGTCCGAACGCGCCGTCCCGTTCAGTCCGCCGTGAACAGCCGGCGAAAGCGGGGCCGCAGATATGCCAGGAACCGCGATGCCGGCACCGGCAGGCGATAGCTGCCTTCGACATAGGGGCCGAGGGCATAGGGCGGAAAATGGAAGAGAAGCCCCTGCGCGATGCCGGGGCGCAGGCCGGCGATCAGGGTGAAGACGCTGTCCGCCCGCGCTTCCGGCGGCCCGAACCAGGGTCGTTCATCCTGCCCGCCCATGGGCAGGCCGCGTTCCTGCTTCGCCTCGCGGAAGGCTGCGCGCAGCGCCGCATCCAGGGCCGGTTTCGCCGCCTCCAGATCGAGCAGCTCGTCCAGCGGCACCACCCGTTTCCCGCGACGATCCCAGAAGATCGATTGGGTGGCGCTGTTGCCGTGAGCGCCCCCCGAATAGACGTCGAGGTCGCGCCGCAGGGAAAGGCAGCAGGGGGCGGAGAAGACGATTTCGACCCGGCTGTCCCAGAGCCGCGGAAACCCGGCGGAGGCGAGGTTGTCGGCGACGAGATCCGCGAGTTCCGTTTCCGCATCGGCGACGAATTCCGCGAGCTCGGCGAAAGCCTCCCGCCGCAGCCTCGCGGCGAGTTCGGGATCGGCGGGAAGCCAGGGCATGCGGGCCTCCGCCTCGACCGCCGGCGAGCGCCAGGAAAGGAGGATCTCGGGTCCGCTTTCGCCCGCCGCCGGCCGGCCCGCCACGAGGAGGAGGAGCGCGAGACAGAGATGAACCAGCCAGCGGAAAAGCCGATCGGCCGGGCGACGGGCACGGGTCTTCGCCTGGCTCTCGCGGTTCATCGCACGGCTCCCGCGCCCATTCCCAGACGTCTTGCTACTTCCTCGGCCAGGGGCGCGGAGGCGGTGAGGCCCGGGCTCTCGATGCCGAACAGGTTGACGAGCCCGGGAATGCCGTGGGCTTCGGGTCCCTGGACCAGGAAATCGGCGGGCGGCGCCCCGGGCGGCACGATCTTGGGGCGGATCCCGGCATATCCGGGCTCCAGCGCATCCTCGGGGAGCTCCGGCCAGTAGCTCCGGATGGCGGTGGCGAACTTCACGGCGCGGGCGGGATCGACATCGTAGTCGATGGCCTCGATCCATTCGGTGTCCGGTCCGAAGCGGCAGCGGCCGGCCAGATCGAGGGTCACATGGATGCCGAGCCCGGCCTGTTCCGGCACCGGATAGACCAGATGCGAAAACGGGGAGGGGCCGGCGAGGACGAAATAGCTGCCCTTGCACAGCCAGCCCCGCGGCACCCTCGAGGGATCGAGGCCGGCGATACGGCGGGCGAGGGAAGGGGCGTGCAGCCCGGCGGCGTTGACCAGATACCGGCAATGGAGGGTCAGCGCCTCCGCCCCGCCGACCTCGAGCAGGAATCCGTCCTCGACCACGCGCGCCGCTTCGAGCGGGCTGCGGAAGGCGATCATCGCACCCCGATCCTCCGCCTCGCCCTGGTAGGCCAGCATCAGCGCATGGCTGTCGAGGATGCCGGTCGAGGGCGACCACAGGGCGGCCACGGCGCGAAGTTCGGGCTCGCCCCGGGCGATGCGTGCCCGGTCCCACCATTCGAGATCCTCGACCCCGCTCGCTTCGGCATTGGCCCGGATCGCCTCCAGCCTCGGGATCTGTTCCTCGCGGGTGGCGACGATCAGCTTGCCGCAGCGGCGATGGGCGATGCCGCGTGCGGCGCAGTAGCGGTAGAGAAAATCGCGCCCCGCGATGCAGCTGCGCGCCTTGAGGCTGCCGGGCGGATAATAGATTCCGGCATGGATCACCTCGCTGTTGCGGGAGCTGGTCTCGGTGCCGATGGCATCTTCCTTTTCCAGCACCAGCAGCTCGAGGCCGGCCATCGCCAGCCGGCGGGCGACGGCGAGGCCGATCACCCCGGCACCGACCACCACCGCTTCCACACGCTCCATGCCCGCTCCCGCATCGCGACTGCCGTCCGCTTAGCGCGAAGCCGGCGACGACGCCAGCCGGGGCGGCGGCAGGTGGCGGTCGCGCGGCCTGCCGCAGCGGGCCTTCAGCGGTCGCCCACCGCCGCCGCGGGCCGGGGCGTGAAGGCGAGCCGCGCCAGGCCCCAGAGGAAGAGCGCGAACAGCAGATGCGGCACCAGCGATGCCGGGATCAGTTGCGGGCTCACGGCGAGCCCGAGAAATCCCCAGCCCACCAGCGGAAAGAACAGGAACAGCACCAGCACCCACAGTCCGATGCCGAGGAGGAACGCGCGACCGAAATCGAGCCGCGCACGGCACCGGGCGAGATAGGCCAGAGACCAGAAGGCGACGTAGACGAGATGAAAGAGGAGGCCGACCGGCAGCGGCAGCGGCCGCCCCGTCAGGCGCTCGGCGAACGCCAGTCCCAGCGGCTCGGGCAGCGGCGAGATGCCCGAAAGAAAGGCCGGCACCATCACCGCCGACAGCAGCACGCCGGTGCCCAGCGCCACAGCAACCGCCTTCCACAGCTCCTCCGCGTCGAGATCCCCGAGCCGCATCCGGGTTCCGGTCCTTTCTGGCGACGATGCGCGAGCTGGCACCTTCGGCCGCCGGCGCGACGAGGTCAAACCCGAGCGCACATCGGCGCCGTCAAGAACCCGTGATGGACCCGGTGCCGTCGCCGGGCGGTCCCCCACTCTGCGGCTTTCCCGGGCCGGCGCCGACGGTCCCCCGGCGGATCCCGGTTCGAGGGCCCGGCGGACAGGGTGCGTCTTCGATCCGCGCCTGCGCTCCGCGGTCGCCCGCCCCCGCTCCGGCTCCACCGGATCCGCCAGGGCCGCGCCCTCGCATGGTCTCCGTTCCGCTCCTTGCGGCTGGCGGGCCACCCTCCCCGCCCGCTGTCTTCACCCTCCGTT
>CAYYZI010000329.1:0-4055 GCA_964475675.1 uncultured Geminicoccaceae bacterium | reverse complement strand
GTGACTGGAGTTCAGACGTGTGCTCTTCCATCTGAAGGCGAACTGGTGAACTGGATCCAAGAAGCGGGAACGGCAGCCGCGGCACTGGTGCTCAACGCCGCCGGCTACACCCACACCTCGGTAGCCGTCCTCGACGCGCTCCGGACCTTTCCCGGGCCGATCGTCGAGGTGCATCTCTCCAACCCCTATCGCCGGGAAGCCTTCCGCGCCCGCTCCTATGTGTCGCTGGCCGCGGACGGCATCATCTGCGGCCTCGGCGCCACCGGCTATGTGCTGGCCCTCGAGGCCGTCGCCGACCGCCTGCAGAACCGCCGCGACGAGACCGACCGCAAAGCATGAAGATGGCCAGCATCGACATCGACATCGCCTACATCGAGAAGCTCGCCGAGCTGCTGGAACGTACCGGCCTCTCGGAAATCGAGATCGGCCAGGGCGAAACCCGGGTGCGGGTCGCCCGCCAGCTCCAGGCCCGGGTCGAATACGCCGCCCCGCCCCCACCGCCGCCGGCGGCCGCCGAAGCGCCCCCGCGCGCCGCCGAGCCCGAGCCGTCGAACGCAGGTGCGGTCACGGCACCGATGGTGGGCACCGTCTATCTGTCGCCGGAGCCGGGTGCCGATCCCTTCGTGCGGGTCGGCGACCAGGTCCAGGAAGGGCAGACCCTCCTGATCATCGAGGCGATGAAGGTGATGAACACCATTCGTGCGCCGCGCGCCGGAGTGGTGACGCGGATCCTGGTCGAGAACGCGCAGCCGGTCGAGTTCGGCGAACCGCTGCTCGTCATCGAGTGAAGCAGGTGCCGTGATCCGCAAGCTCCTGATAGCCAATCGCGGCGAAGTCGCGCTGCGGGTGCTGCGGGCCTGCCAGGAGCTGGGCATCGCCAGCGTCGCCGTGCATTCCACCGCCGACACCGATGCCATGCATGTGCGCCTGGCCGATGAAAGCGTCTGCATCGGGCCGCCGCCGGCCAAGGAATCCTACCTGAATACCGCCGCCATCCTGGCCGCCGCCGAGATCACCGGCGCCGACGCCATCCATCCCGGCTACGGCTTTCTTTCGGAGAATGCCGATTTCGCCCAGATGGTCACCGAACATGGCTTCACCTTCATCGGCCCCTCCGCCGAACATATCCGGCTGATGGGCGACAAGGTGGAGGCCAAGCGCCACATGCGCCGCCTCGGAGTGCCGGTGGTGCCGGGCAGCGACGGCCCGGTCGGCGACGAGGAGGAAGCGCGCCTGCTCGCCGGGGAGATCGGTTATCCGGTCCTGGTCAAGGCGGTGGCCGGCGGCGGCGGGCGCGGCATGGTGGTGGTCCGGGACGACAGCGAGCTGGCCCGTGCCCTCAACATCGCCCGCAACGAGGCGCGCGCCGGCTTCGGCGACGACCGCATCTATCTCGAGAAGTTCCTCGACCGGCCGCGTCATATCGAGGTGCAGATCCTCGGCGATCTGCACGGCAATGTGGTCCACCTCTTCGAGCGCGACTGCTCGATCCAGCGGCGCCATCAGAAGGTGATCGAGGAAGCGCCCTCGCCGATGCTCACCGAGGAGGAACGGCAGACCATCGGCGGCACCGTGGTCGAGGCCATGGCTGCCCTCGGCTATGTCGGCGCCGGTACCGTCGAGTTCCTCTACCAGGACGGTGGCTTCTATTTCATCGAGATGAACACCCGCCTGCAGGTCGAGCATCCGGTGACCGAAATGATCACCGGCATCGACATCGTCCGCGAGCAGATCCGGGCCGCTGCCGGCCTGCCGCTGGGCTTCGACCAGGATGGCGTCCGGCTGTTCGGCCACGCCATCGAATGCCGGATCAATGCCGAGGATCCGGAGACCATGCTGCCGTCCCCCGGTCGGGTGGAGGCCTATCATCCGCCGGGCGGCCCGGGGGTGCGGATCGATTCCGCGCTCTATGCCGGCTACCGCGTGCCGCCCTTCTACGACAGTCTGATCGCCAAGCTGGTGGTCCACGATACCGATCGCCAGCAATGTCTGCGGCGGCTGGCGCGCAGCCTCGGCGAATTCGTGATCGACGGTATGCCTTCGACGCTTCGCCTCTTGCGCGAGATCGTCGAAAGTGAGCAAATGCATGGCGGGGACTATGATATCGGCTGGCTCGAGCGGTTCCTCGAGCGCCGTCGGACGTAAATTCGTGCCCCCGTTTGCTGCGTTTGCTCGGATGTCGATATGCAGGCACTGCCGCCGGAACTCATCATAAGCGCGTACGCCAATGGCCTTTTTCCCATGGCGCGCGACCGCAATGATCCCGGCATCCACTGGCTCGACCCCATCCGCCGCGGCATTCTTCCCCTCGACAGCTTCCATGTCTCCCGCAGTCTCCGCAAGCTGCTGCGGCGCGCACCCTTCGAGATCCGCATCGATACCAGCTTCCCCGAGGTCATCACCGCCTGTGCCGAGCCGACCCCGGATCGGCCCCGCACCTGGCTCAACGACGAGCTGATCGAGGCCTACATCGCGATGGCCGCGCGCGGCTTCGCCCACAGCATCGAATGCTGGCGGGAGGATCGGCTGGTGGGCGGGCTCTACGGCGTGGTGCTGGGCGCCGCCTTCTTCGGCGAGAGCATGTTCAGCCGCGTGCGCGACGCCAGCAAGGTGGCCCTGGTGGAACTGGTCTGCCGGCTACGGGCCGGGCATTTCGAGCTGCTCGACACCCAGTTCGTGACCGATCACCTGAAGCGTTTCGGAGCCATCGAGATCAGCCGGCAGGACTACCGCATCCGTCTGCGACGGGCGATCGTCAAGCACGCCACCTTTCCGCTCGACTCCTATTCGTTCGCTTTCGAGGCGTTCGGCAGCAACAGCAGATCGGGCGGCAGGGGCACCGGCGCGGTTCCCGATGCGGGGTCCGCCGCGCCGCCCTCGGACGAGGTGGCCCCCGACTGGCGCTCTTCGGCGGGCAGCGGCTCCTCGCAGTCCAGCACCCAGACATCGTAGACCGGATGCTCGAGGGCCGAGAGCGAGGGGCTGGATGCGAACATCCAGCCGCTGAACACGCGCTCGCCGGGACGTCCCGGATCGACCGCGTCGATCTGCAGGAAAGCGGCGCTTTCCGGCGGCTCCACGGGGGGCGCCTTGTAGCAGGCCCGGGCGGTGATCTCGAGGGTGCCGAAACGGACCATCTGGTCGATGCGGGCGGTGAAGGTGGAGATGCGCGCGGTGATCTTGTCGAGGCCCTGCAGGACGACCACCGCATAGGGCTCCTCGGCGGCGGCCTGCGCCACCGCGGGCGCCAGCAGCAGAGCCAGCAGGAAGCCGGCGGCCGGCCTCATGGCTTCTGTTCGCCCGGCTTGCCGCCGAAGATGTAGCGCCCGAGCAGATCCTCGAGATTGATCGGCGACTGGGTCAGGGTGATCTTGCCGCCGGGCGGCAGCATGTCCTCTTCGGCCCCCGGCAGGATCGCCAGATACTTGCTGCCGAGCAGCCCGGAACTGACGATCGCCGCCGAGCTGTCGCGCGGCAGCTTGATGTCCTTGCGGACGCTGAACACCACTTCGGCCTGGTAGGTGTCGAGGTCGAGCCTTTCCTCCACCACCTTGCCGACCCGGATGCCGCTGACCCGCACATCGGCACCGATCTCCAGCCCGTCCACCCGGTCGAAGGCGGCGCTCAGCAGGTAGCCGTCGGGGCTGCCGACATTGCTGCGGGTATAGGCCCAGGAGAGAAAGCCGAAAGCGACCAGCAGCACCACGGCACCGAGCAGCGTTTCGACGATGTTACGCGACATGCCTTGTTCCCTGTTGCCGGTTGCGGCGCATCCTTCCGCCGGTCGCCCACCTCATTCCGATTCCTGGTCGAGGCCGAGCAGGGCACGGGCGAAGGACATCGGCTCGAAGGGCTGCAGATCCTCGGCGGTTTCGCCGACGCCGATGGCATGTACCGGCAGCCCGAAGCGCCGCGCAAGCGCGACCACCACCCCGCCGCGGGCGGTGCCGTCGAGCTTGGTGACAATGAGCCCGGTGACATCGACCATCGCCCGGAAGGTCTCGACCTGGTTGTGCGCGTTCTGGCCGGTGGTGGCATCGAGCACCAGCACCACG
>CAYYZI010000328.1:0-4062 GCA_964475675.1 uncultured Geminicoccaceae bacterium | reverse complement strand
AGGTCCATAAAGCATGCCCGGCGGGGCGCCGCTTTGATCCTGATCAATGCGGCAATTTTTTGTTCGCACCGGACCGGCGGCGGCGATCCCGCAGGGGCTCAGTCCTCGATATAGACATGGTCGGGCTGCTGCGGGTCGGCGCTGCCGGTGACATGGACGGTGACGATCTTGCCCTGCTGGGCGATCACGTAGGGCACCACCCCCGACGGGCTGATCATGGTCATGCCGAAACCGGGGCGGATCTCCACATCGCCGGGACCGGCCTTCTGGATCCGCAGTGTCACGCTGTCGACCCCCGGCGGCACCAGACCGGTCGGGATGTCGAGAAAGGTGAGCGTCGACTTCGAGACCCGCACCAGCTTGCCGAGATAGGAGGCGGAGATGGGGAAACCGCCGGCGGTCCAGTGCAGGCGCTGGAATAATTCTCCTCGGCATCGGGAAAGAGGTCGGGAATGTAGACCGTGTCGGCGCCGGTCACATACACCCGGACCCGCTGATACTGGGTGCGGATACGATCCTTGCCCTTGGGCAGCAGCAGCGTCACCCCGGGGCCGGCGGCGAACACCACATCGCCGGAACCCTGCTTGATCACGTCGAACCAGCGCAGCCCCTCGCCGGCGGTCACCAGACCGGCGGGAATGGTGATGGTCCGCTGGGCGGCGTGGTTGATGCGGTGCAGTTTGCCGAAATCGGCCCGGGCGACGGTGAAGTCGGCGTTGCGCTCGCGTTCGGGCTGGCTGCCGCGGCGGGTGGCCACCGGCACCCAGGTGAAGGTTCCGGGATCGTCCTCGAGCCGCAGATACCAGCCCTTGCCCAGCCACTGCTCGCCGGTGGCCGGAAGCGCACCGGCAGCGGCGGCGAACACCGCGAGGCCCTCGACCGGCTGCGAGGGTGCTGTGCTGCGCGGCAGCAGCAGCAGCGGATCGCCGATCTCCACCCGGGCCAGTTCGCCGCGGGCATCGCCCTCGCCGTTGCCGAGCTTGAGCCGCACGTTCTGCAGCGGGGTGACTCCGTCATCGGGCGACAGGGCGCCGTTGGCCACGGTGCGGGTGATGGTCGCCAGCTCGCGGCTGGAAATGTCGAACAGCAGGCCGTGGTAGGGGGCATCGACCGCGGGATGGCTGTCGTAGTCGGCCTGCGTGGCCCCCTTGTAGGGCGCGGTCAGGATCGGTTGGCCCTTTTCCCGTGCCCGGATCTGCCAGGCCAGCTCCTCGAACTTGTTGACGCCGCTGATCTCGCGGGCGACGAGGCCGGTATCGCCGACCACTCCGCCGTCGCCGAGGGCGTTTCCGGTCGGCACCGGCCCCATGAAGTTGCAGCCGATGAAGCTGCGCTTGGCGCAGGACAGGGGAAAGGCGGCGTTGCTGTCGCGATAGCGGTTGGCGGGATCGGGAATGTTGTGGGTCTGGCACAGCACATAGGTGATGGCCGAGTTCTGACCGGCGGTGCCGGCGCTCTCCGAATATTCCTCGAAGCCGATTTCGGCGGCCTCGACATCGCAGAGCATGAGCAGAATGCGGGCGCAGTTGCGCAGGCGGATGCCGGTGGTGCCGGCGAGCGGGGTGGTGCCGCCGCCGGCCTGCGGGGCGTTCACCTGCACCCGCTGCAGGATCATGTTGTTGATGACGTTGGTGGGGCTCGCCTGAGCGCCGTCGAGGAGCACGCCGATGGTGTTGGCCGCACCCAGCTTGATGTTGCATTCCTGCAGCAGGCTGTCGCCGTAGTTGACACCGGCGCTGGCGGCCCGCCAGCGGATGCCGTTGGCGGAAAGGAGCTGCTGACCGCCGCCATAGCCGGCGTTGATGCCGGAGATCGAGCATTCGTTGGCATCGACCATGTCGATGCACCAGCCCTCCGGATCGCTGCCGCCCAGGGGCGCGCTGCCGCCCGAAAAGACCAGATCGGAAGCACGGAATTCGTGGCCGAACACGCGGATTCCGCCCTGGCTCATGCGGATGGTGAGATCGCTCAGCCGCGAGCGACACCAGTCGGTGGCAGCGGCCGCGTCGACCCGATAGGGCACCTCGTTCCTGTGGAAGACGAAGGCCTGGCTGCCTTCGGCAACGATCACCGCGCTATCCCGCCCGGCACCGCGCAGGGTTCGCTGGGGCGGCACATTGATCGGGCTGGCGAGGCGGTAGGTGCCTTGCGGGATCCAGATGGCGCGATGGGCGTCGACCGCCGCCTGGAAGGCCGCGCTGTCATCGGCGACACCGTCGCCGACCGCCCCGAAGTCGCGCACCGAGACCCATTCCTCGAGACGTTCGCCAACGGTCCGGAGGCTGGCCCCGGTCTCGTTGCGCCGGTAGGGAAGGGCGGCCAGGGCCGCCTTGCGCGTGAGCTGGGCGGCCGCCGTGGAAACGACCAGGAGATCGTCGGGAGAGAGCGTGCCGGCGGGATCCAGCTGGTGGATTTGCTTGCTGGGCATTATCCGGTTCCCCAGGAAATGGCCTGGCCGAGCTCGTCGACGAGGGTGGCGCCGGTCTCGGTGACCAGCAGGTTCTGCGTCGGCGGGGGCGGCGGAGCGGTGTAGCTGTCCGGCCTTGCGTTACCCGTGATGCGCAGGCCGCGGCCGGTGATGGCGAGACGTCGGGTCATGGTCAGATGCGGCCGATGATGTAGGCCTCGCAGTCGGCTCCCTCGGCGATCAGCGCCACATGGCGCTCGCCCGCCTTGAGGGGAACATCGACATACTGGCCGGGATGGAGGTAAGGACTTGTCTGAGGATCGGCCGTCACCGTGGCATCGCCGGTCTCGAACCGGCAGGGGCCGGTGGCGATCAGGGTGACGAGCTCGATATCGACGGGAATGGGATTCGGGTTGCGGGTCGAGACACTCGTCACCAATATCTTCTGAGTGCCGCGATAATCGAATCCAAGAACCGGGATCGGATGTCCGTTGTCGTCGATCGGAAGCAGAAGGCTCATGGTCGGGTTCCGCTGGTTCGGGGACCGTGGGTAACGGAGAAGCAGGCCGCCGGTCCGGTGAGACATTGGGATACGCACGAAGGATAAGGGATATTGTCCTAATGTCAACCACGAAGGGGAATGTATTCTGACCGCCTTCTTGCAGGCAATGGTCGCGCGGTAGATCCCGCAGCCGCATCGGCGCTCGCAGGCGAGAGGCGCAACGACGCATGAGAACGGCATGAACGCGCAAAAACGCCTCTTGATGTACAGCCATGACAGCTTCGGCCTCGGCCATCTTCGACGCTGCCGGACGATCGCCCATGCGCTGGTCCAGCATTTCGAAAACCTGTCGGTGATCATCCTGTCGGGATCGGCCATCATCGGCAGCTTCGACTTCTGGCCGCGCGTCGATTTCGTCCGCATTCCCGGGGTCATCAAACTCAGAAACGGCGAGTACACGCCGCTGCAGCTCCATATCGACATCGAGAAGACGCTGGAGATCCGCAGCGCCATCATCCAGCGCACCGCCGAGGTGTTCGCCCCGCATCTTTTCCTGGTCGACAAGGAGCCGCTGGGGCTGCGCGGCGAGGTGATGAGCACGCTGCAGATGCTGCGCCGCCGCGGCACACGTTGCATTCTCGGGCTGCGTGACGTGATGGACGAGCCGGCCAGCCTGATCGAGGAATGGCGGCGCAAGGAGGTGTTTCCCGCCCTCGAATCGCTTTACGACGAGATCTGGGTCTACGGCCTGCCGGACATCTTCGATCCGCTGGCCGAGATCCCCGGCATGTCGCGGGTCAAGGAGAAGGTCCGCTTCACGGGGTATCTGCGCCGCTCCATGCCGGAGGGCTCCAGTACCCTGAGCGAACTCGAGCTGCCCGCCGACCCCTTCCTTCTGGTCACCACGGGCGGCGGTGGCGACGGTGCCGATCTGGTGGACTGGGTGATCTCCGCCTACGAGGCGGATCCGGACATCCCCTACCATGCGCTCCTGGTGCTCGGCCCGTTCATGAATCTGGAGGAGCGGAGCAGCTTCCAGGAGCGGGCGGCGCGCCTCCCCAAGCTCCGCACCACCACTTTCGAGGCCCGCATCGAGCCCCTCTACGAGCGCGCCGCCGGGATCATCGCCATGGGCGGCTACAACACCTTCTGC
>CAYYZI010000327.1:0-4062 GCA_964475675.1 uncultured Geminicoccaceae bacterium | reverse complement strand
GCCGATCACCGTGGTGTGCAGCGAGCGATAGCCGTTCGGCTTGGGGGTGCTGATGAAGTCCTTGAAGCGCCCGGGCAGCATCGCGTAGGCGCCGTGGATGACGCCCAGCGCCGCGTAGCATTCGGCCACCGAGCCGACCATGATGCGGAAGGCCATGATATCGGAGAGCTGCTCGAAGCTCACATTCTTGCGCTGCATCTTGCGCCAGATCGAGAGCGGCGATTTCTGCCGGCCGTAGATCTCGGCCTCGATGCCGGCATCGGCCAGCACCTTCTCGAGCTCGCCGACGATGCGCTCGACCAGCCCGGTCTCGTCCCGCTGCAGATGCTCGAGGCGATGGAGGATGCCGGCCCGGGCCTCGGGCCAGAGCTCGGCGAAGGCCAGATCCTCGAGCTCCGCCTTCATCCGCTCCATGCCGATGCGCTCGGCCAGGGGCGCGTAGATCTCCATGGTCTCGGCGGCGATCCGCCGACGGCGCTCGGGATTGCGGATGAAATGGAGGGTGCGCATGTTGTGCAGGCGATCGGCGAGCTTGACCAGCAGCACCCGGATGTCGTCGGACATCGCCAGCAGCAGCTTGCGGAAGTTCTCCGCCTGGGCGCTCTGCACCGACTGCAGCTGCAGCTTGTGCAGCTTGGTGACGCCATCCACCAGCCGCGCCACGGTGCGGCCGAACAGCCGCTCGATCTCCTCGATGGAGACCCCGGTATCCTCGACCACATCGTGGAGCAGGCCGGTGGCGATGGTCGCCGAATCCAGCCGGTACTGGGCGAGGATGCCGGCGACCTCGACCGGATGATGGAAATAGGGGTCGCCGGAGGCCCGCAACTGGCAGCCATGGGCCTTCATGGCGAAGACATAGGCGCGGTTCAGCAGATCCTCGTCGACATCGGGATCATAGGAGCGGACGAGCTCGACCAGCTCGTACTGGCGCATGATCGGCCGCCGCGCCGGCGGCCGCGCCGTCTGCACCGCCTCCCGGGGAATCTCGGCCACCGCCGCCTTTTCGAGCACGGGCTCTCCAGGCACGACGCCCCTCCCTTCCCCGGACCGCACCCTCAGTCGCGGTCGGTGACGTCGAACTCGGCGTAGGATTCGCCTTCCGGCAGAGGCGGCATCGTCTCGCCCTGCTCGACGCCGAATTCACCGGTGGGCAGGAGGGCCTCGAGCTCCTGCTCGAGATCCTGCGGCTCCTCCGGCTCGGCCTCGACATAACGCCGCAGACCGTAGATCAGCTCGTACCGCAGATGGTCGAGGTCGATCGTGCCCTCGGCGATCTCGCGCAGGGCCACCACCGAGTTCTTGTCGTTGTCGCGATCCACCGTGAGCGGCGCCCCGGCGGAAATGTCGCGGGCCCGCTGGGCGGCCAGCATGACGAGCTCGAAGCGGTTGGTGACGCGCTGAATACAGTCTTCGACGGTGATACGTGCCATAATCTGCTCCGCGGCTTGACAGGCGATTTCTCAGATAGGTACCGCATCGCAGCACGGCAAGCAACGATCGCCACCTGTGGGAGCTACAACCCGCGATCACGATATGCGGGATTCCTCACAGTGGATGCTGACAAAGCGCGCCGGCGGCGTTAATACGGCGGCATTACGTTTTTTCGGGCAGGGGACTGAACATGACCGAGGAGCCCATCCACCACTGTGAGCCCTATGAACGGGTCGCGCTCTTCATCGACGGTGCCAATCTGTATCAGGCCGCGAGAGCCCTCGGTTTCGATATCGATTATCGCCGTCTGTTGACCAATTTTTCAACCGACTGCCGCCTCCTCCGTGCGTATTATTATACGGCGTTGCTCGACGAGCAGGAGTATTCGCCGATCCGGCCGTTGGTGGACTGGCTGGAATACAACGGCTACACGATGGTCACCAAGCCCCTGAAGGAATACGCGCAGCCGCTCGGGCGCCGAAAATTCAAGGGCAACATGGATGTGGAGATCACCGTCGATGCGATGGAGGTCAGCGCCCATGTGGAGCATGTCGTGCTGTTCTCCGGCGATGGCGATTTCCGGCGCCTGATCGAGGCGCTGCAGCGGCGCGGCATCCGGGTCACCGTGGTCAGCACGATCCGTACCCAGCCGCCAATGGTCGCCGACGAACTGCGGCGGCAGGCCGATTTCTTCCTCGATCTCGCGGATCTCCGACCGGCCATCGAGCGGGCCCACACCCGTCCCGCCGAACCCGCCAGCACGCTGCCGGCGGCCGAGGAGTACGAAGAAGAGGAATACGAGGACGAGGAGGACGAGCCGCACGCCACCTATCATGGCCGCTGAAGGCCAGGATCGGGCGCAACCGCCCCGCGACTGTCCGCTCTGTCCCCGTCTGGTCGCCTACCGGCTGGCCAATCGCCGGCGCCACCCGCAGTGGCACAACGCGCCGGTTCCCTCCTTCGGCGATCCGGCGGCGGCGCTGCTGATCGTCGGTCTCGCGCCGGGGGTGGCCGGGGCCAACCGCACCGGCCGCCCGTTCACCGGCGATTATGCCGGCGAAATCCTGTATCCGGCGCTGCTGCGTCACGGCCTGGCCCGCGGCAGCTACGCGGCACGTCCCGACGACGGTCTCGAGCTGGTCGATTGCCGGATCACCAACGCGGTGCGCTGCGTGCCGCCCAAGAACAAGCCCACCAGCGAGGAAATCGCCACCTGCCGGCCCTTTCTGCGGGAGGAGCTGCTGGTGGCGCCGCGGCCGCGCATCGCCCTGTCGCTGGGGCGCATCGCCCATGATTCGGTGCTGCGGGTGTTCGGCTGCCGGCTGCGCGACTTCCCGTTCGGACATGGCGCGTCCTACCGGCTGGAGGACGGCACCTGGCTGATCTCCAGCTATCACTGCTCGCGCTACAACATGAATACCGGCCGGCTCACCGAGGAGATGTTCGACGCGGTGATGAAGCGGGTGGTCGAGCTCCTCGGCGAGACGACCGGATGCGCACGGGTGGCGGTCTGATCCTCAGCGGCCGCTACCGCCGAAGCCGGCCACCAGCCAGCGCTGCAGATAGCCCACCGCCAGCATCACCGGCAGCGAGGACAGGAGACCGATGCCCATCAGCTTGCCCCAGAAGGTCTCGTCCTCGGTGATGAAGGTGGCGATCCAGACCGGCAGGGTGAAGCGCGAGGGGGTCTGGATGAACAGCAGCGCGAACAGGAACTCGTTCCAGGCGAGCACCGCGACGAATACCGCGGTGGCGGCGATCCCCGCCCGCATCACCGGCGCCACCACCAGCAGCAATCGCCGCGGCAGGCCGGCGCCGTCGAGCATGGCCGCCTCCTCGAGCTCCCAGGGTACCTCGCGCACGAAGCCGAGCAGCATCCAGATGGCGAAGGGAAGCGCGTAGACCTGGTAGGACAGGACCAGCCCCGCCAGGCTGTCGAGGAGACCGAGACCGCGCAGGATCTGAAACAGCGGCACCGCGACGACGATCGGCGGCAGCAGCTTGACCACCAGCACCAGCAGCAGGAAGGCGATGTCGAGGCGGGCCGGGAAACGCAGCCGGGCCAGGGCGTAGGAAGCCGGAAAGGCGGCCAGAATGGCGAGTGCCGTGCTGCCGGCGGTGACCAGCAGCGAGTTGGCGAGACGCCGCAGGAAGCCCTCGCCGAAGAGTTCGCCGTAATGGGCCAGGGTCGGCGCCTGCGGCCAGAAGCGCAATGATGTAGTGACATATTCGCCGGGCGGCTTGAAGGAGGTGGCCACCATCCAGGCGATCGGTGCCAGAGCGATCACCGCCACCAGCAGGGCGGCGAGGAAGGGTGCGCCGTCGCGCAGCGCCCGCCTCATCGGCCATTTCCCCGCATGATGTGGAAGGCATAGAAGGCGGCCAGCAGGGCGGCGATGGCCAGCATGATGCTGGCGGCGGCGGAGGCGTAGCCGACCTCGGCGAAGCGGAAGGCGGAGCGGTAGACGTTGAGGGACAGGGTTTCGGTGGCATTGCCGGGGCCGCCGCCGGTCAGCGCGAACACCTTGTCGAACAGCTTGAAGCTCTCGATGGTGCGCAGCAATGCTGCCAGCATGAGGTGGCCGGACAGCAGGGGCAGCGTGATCAGGCGCAGGATCTGGAGCCGCC
>CAYYZI010000326.1:0-4066 GCA_964475675.1 uncultured Geminicoccaceae bacterium | reverse complement strand
AAATCGGTGTGCGGGAACTCCAGGAAGGCCGCCAGGATGTCGGCCGCCCGCACGCGCTTTTCGGTGAGATGGCTGTGCGGATCGAGCTCCGCGGCGACGGGGATGCCGGGGCCGACGATGCTTCGCACCCGGGTCAGCAGATCGCCTTCGCAATCCTCGAGGCCGCGGGCCACCATCGCCCCGTGCAGGCCGAGGATCACGCAGTCCACGGGCATCGCCGCCCGGAGCTGGCCGAGGATCTCGTCGCGCAGTTCCTCGTAGACATCGAGGCGCAGCAGGCCGCCGGGCTCGGCCCAGGCGGCGGTACCCTCGACCACCTGGAGATCGGGGTCCGCTGCCGCACGGCGGCGCAGCACGGGAATCACCGCCGAGCACAGGGTCGGTGTCTCCGGATGCGTGTCGGGTGGCGCGTAGAAGGCGGACTCGAAGGAGGCCCGGTCGGTGGGGACGGGCGAGAAGGTGTTGGTTTCGGTCGCCAGCGAGGCGGTGAACACGCGCATGATCGCCACTCCCCGCTCAGGCGCGGAGCGGCTTGTAGGCGATCGCCTCGATCTCCACCTTGATGTCGATCATCAGCCGCGCCTCGACGGTGGTCCGCGCCGGCGGATCGGTCGGGAAGAACTTCGCATACACCTGGTTGAAGGCGGCGAAATCGCGGGCATCCTCCAGGAACACCTGGGTCTTGATCACATCGTCCAAGGTGCAGCCGGCCAGCGCCAGCGCCGCCTCGACATTGCGCATCACCTGCTCGGTCTGCTCGACGATGCCGCCGGCCACCACCCGGCCATCGGCATCCACCGGAACCTGGCCCGAGACATAGACGAAATCGCCCGCCCGGACGGCCGGCGAGAGGGGCACATGGGCGCTGCCGAAACATTGCTTGGACACGGGAATTCTCCTTTCACGGGAGGGGACGGGTGTCACTTGACGGCGCCGACGCCGAGGCCGCGCACCAGATAGCGCTGGAGCCAGGAAAAGACGATCGCCACCGGAATCGTGGCCACCAGCGAGGCCGCCATCACATGGTGCCATTCCACCGTGTAGCGGCCGGCGACCAGCGAGAAGATCTGGATCGGCAAGGTATAGCTTTCCTGGCGGCGGAGCATGGTGAGGGCGATGACGAATTCGTTCCAGGCGTTGATGAAGGAAAAGATGGCGGTGACCGTGATCGCCGGCAGGGCGAGCGGCAGGAACACCCGCACCAGCGCCTGGGCCCGCGACGCGCCCTCCAGCCAGGCGGCCTCCTCCAGATCCCGCGGGATGGTCGCGAAATAGCTCTGCAGCATCCAGACGGTGAAGGCGATGTTGAAGGCGCCGTAGACGAGCACCACGGAATTGACATTGTCGATCAGGCCCAGCGCCGCGGCGATGCGAAACAGGCCGATCACCAGAACGATCGGCGACAGCATCTGGGTCACCAGCAGGAAATGACGCAGGGCACCCTTGCCGGCGAAGCGGAAGCGGTCGAGCGCATAGGCGAAGGGCACGGCGACCAGGATTGCGATCATGGTCGAGAGGAACGACACATAGAGGGAGTTGCCGAGCGCCCGCCCGAACCCGGTCGCTTCCCACATGTTGGGGAAGTTCTCCCAGGCCAGCCGGCTCGGCACCCAGCTCGGGGTCAGCACTTCGGTGGCCGGCTTGAGGGCGGTGATCAGCATCACCGCGTAGGGAAACAGGGTCGTCACCACCAGCGGCGACAGCACCAGCCAGGCGAGGATCGTGCGCTTGGCCTTAGGAGACATCGTCGCTGCGCCGGGCGGTCAGACGGACGTAGATCAGGGTGAACAGCAGGAGCAGGGCGAACATGATCAGCGACAGCGCCGAGGCCTCCCCGAGTTTGCCGTAGCTGAAGCCGAGCTTGTACAGGTAGGTCACGAGAATGTCCGTGGAATTCGCCGGTCCGCCCTGGGTGGTGGCCCAGATGATGGGGAACGAATTGAAGACGTAGATGGTGTTCAGGACCACGGCGATGTTGAGGAAGGGGAGCATCAGCGGAAAGGTGATCTCGCGGAACGCCTGGAAGGCCGAGGCCCCCTCAAGGGTGGCCGCCTCGTAGAGATCCTCGGGGATCGAGGCGAGACCGCCCAGAAAGATGGTCACCGTGAAGGGCACGGTGACCAGAATGCCTATCAGGATCTGGACCGGAAAGGCGGTGGTCGCCTGCGCCAGCCACTGGACGTTGGTATCGAGCAGCCCCAGCGCCCGCAGGCCCGAGTTGAGCAGCCCGCTTTCACCGTTGAGCGCCCATCGCCAGACGATCGCCGTCATCGTGATGGAGATCGCCCAGGGCAGCATGATGATCACCCGGGCGAGGCCGCGGCCGTAGAAGTCCTGGTGCAGCACCAGCGCCACCGGAAAGGACAGGAGAAGGGCACCGAAGACGATGCCCACGGTCCAGATCACGGTGCGCCAGAGGGCCGCCAGGAACTCGGGATCCTCGAGGATGGCGGCGAAGTTGGCGAGGCCGGCGAAGCCGCGGAGCTGGCCGAAGCGGTTGACCTCGCTCACCGAGATGGTGCCGAGCTGATAGAGCGGCCAGAGAATGATGAAGGCCGCGAGCAGAAAGCCCGGCAGCACCAGCAGGTAGGGGATCAGAGAGGAGTCTCGGCGCATCCTATCCCGTCGCTGCCGCATGGCTTCCTGCCCGGGCGCCTGTCTTTCTCTTGCGAAAGGGGACCGGGACGGCTGGCGGGCGCGGCCGGTGCCACGCCCGCCGGATCGCCGGTGCCGCTACTTGCCGAGGACACGATCGATCTTGGCCGCGGCCGCATTCAGGGCCTCCTCGACCCCGGCCTCGCCCAGATAGATCGACTGCAGGGCGTTGCTGGTGATCGCCGCGATCTCCTCCCAGCCGCGGATCACCGGCGCGAAGCGGGCCTCCGGCAGCAGCGCGGTGAACACCTTGAGATCCGGGTTCTCGGCGAAGGAAGGCATGGCCGCGACCTCCTTGTTCACCGGCAGGAAGCCTTCGCCCTCGGTGAACTTGGCGCGCCATTCGGTGGTGAAGATCAGATCGAGGAACTTCCAGGCCAGATCCTTGTTCCGGGAGTTCTCGAACATGATGATCGAATCGGTCACGCCATAGGTGCCGCGCTGGCCTCCGGGGCCGGCCGGAATCGGCGCCACGCCGTAGGGCAGGCCGGGTGCTTCCTCCCTGATCTGGCTGGAGAGGAAGGGAGCGGTGATCATCATGCCCACCCGGCCCTGCTTGAACAGGTTCTGCACATCCTCGCGGGTGTAGGCGGTCACCCCCGGCTGGGTGGCGCCGGCGTCGATCATCGACTTGTAGAGCCGGGCCGCCTCGTAGGCCGCCTCGGTGTCCAGCCCCGAGGTGCCGTCATCCTCGATGAGCTGGCCGCCATATGCCCAGAAGGCGTAGTAGAAATAGACGTCGGTCTCGATTTCCTTGCCCTGCAGGCCGTAGCCGTAGACGTCATCGCCGAGGGCCGAGACCGCGGCCGCCGTCTTCGCCAGCTCCTCCCAGGTGTCGGGAGGCGCGGAGGCGCCCGCCTTCTCCAGCAGTTCCCTGTTGTAGTACATGGCCCGCGCCGAGGCGGCGATCGGCAGGCCGTAGGTCTTGCCGTTCATCACCGAGGGCGAAAGAAAGACGTCAATGAAGCGGCCGCGGAAGGCGTCGTCCATGTAGCCGTCGAGCGGAGCGGCGATCCCCTCTTCCACGAAGTCCACCAGCCAGCGGGTGCCGATGATCGCCAGATCGGCGTTGGTGCCGGCGGAGATGTCGGTGGTCAGCTTCTGCAGCAGCACGTCCCAGGGGACCACCTCGATCTGGATGTCGGTGCCCGGGTTGGCCGCCTCGAAAGCGGCCGCTGCCGCCTCGAAATAGGGCCCGGTCTTGGAGCTGTATTCCGCGACCGTGACGCGGACGGTGGCGGCCACGGCCAGCGAGCCCGCGAGGGTCACTCCCAGCGCAGCCCCGGCCATGATCCCGAGCGTTCTTCTCATGATCACCTCCACTGATGGATTTGTTCTGTTCGATCGTCGCGCCACGCTGGCGACGGACGTCGTCCGCCCGGCGGGGACGGGTGAAAAAATACGACGGGAA
>CAYYZI010000325.1:0-4068 GCA_964475675.1 uncultured Geminicoccaceae bacterium | reverse complement strand
GTGGTCGAAAGCCAGCGCGAGCGCCGCCGGGCGGCGGCCCGCACGCGGGAACGGCTGGAGGCGGCCCTGAAACGCATCGCCTGACGGGGGAAGGCAGGATGCTCGAAGGCTTCGTGGCGCCGGGCGGCGAGAGCCGGCCACTGCGGCTTCTGCGTAGCGGGGATTTCGCCGCCTGGAAGGCGGCCCAGCCCGAGGCGGTGCGCGGCTGGCTGGACTTCATCGGCTTCCAGCCGGCGGCGCAGAAGGTCGCGCTTCATCCCGGCGACGGCGAACAGCCTGCCGGTGCGGTGCTGATCCTGTCCGATCCGCCGAGCCTGTGGGACGTGGCCGCGGCGGCCGAGGCGCTGCCGGCACGCACCTTCGCGGTGGAGGATCCGGACGGCTTGCTGCGCACCGAGGAAATCGCCCTCGGCTGGGCGCTCGCCAGCTACCGCTTCACCCGCTACCGGCGCGACGAGCGGCCCCGGCCCCTTTTGGCCCTGCGCCCGCCGGCGCGGGCCCGCATCCTCACCGAGGCGGTGTTCCTGGCCCGCGATCTGGTCAACATGCCGGCCAGCGATCTCGGTCCCGCCGAACTGGCCGCGGCGGCTGCCGATCTCGCCCGGGAATTCGGCGCCGAGATCGAGATCATCGCCGGCGAGGCCCTGCGCGACCGCAACTATCCCGCGATCTGGGCGGTCGGCCGTGCCAGCCGCCGCGAGCCGCGGCTGATCGATCTCCGCTTCGGCGATCCCGCTCACCCCAAGCTGACCCTGGTCGGCAAGGGGGTCTGCTTCGACACCGGCGGCCTCGACCTCAAGCCGGCTTCCGCCATGCGGCTGATGAAGAAGGACATGGGCGGAGCGGCGCTGATGCTGGGTCTCGCCCGGGCAGTGATGGCGGCGGAACTGCCGGTGCGGCTGCGGCTGCTGGTGCCGGCGGTGGAGAATGCGGTCGGCGGCGATGCCTTCCGTCCGGGCGACGTACTGGCGACCCGAAAGGGGCTCACCGTGGAGATCGGCAATACCGACGCCGAAGGCCGCCTCGTGCTGGCCGATGCGCTGGCCGAGGCCGACCGCGAGAAGCCCGCGCTGCTGCTCGACGCCGCGACCCTGACCGGGGCGGCGCGGGTGGCGCTGGGACCGGAGCTGCCGGTGGTCTTCACGCCGGACGACGAGCTGGCGACTGCACTGCTGGCCAAGGGTCGGGAGCTGGCCGAGCCGCTGTGGCGGCTGCCGCTCCATGCACCCTATGCACGGCTGATCGACAGCCGCATCGCCGATCTCGACAATGCCGGCGCCAAGCCCTTCGCCGGGGCCATCACCGCGGCCCTCTTCCTGGAGCGCTTCGTGACCGCCACCGGCTGCTGGGCGCATCTCGACATCTTCGCCTGGAACGATGAGGCGCGGCCGGGGCGGCCTCGGGGCGGGGAGGCCAGCGGTCTGCGCCCGCTCTTCGCCTTCATCGAGGAACGCTTCGGCGCCGCACGGGGGGAAGGGGCATGACGAGCCGCCCGCAGCCGCCGCGACGCGGCGATTTCCTCTACTTCCGCAGCATCACCACCCGCTGGATGGACAACGACCTCTACGGTCATGTCAACAACGTCGTCTATTACAGCTATTTCGACACGGTGATCGCCCATTACCTGATGGAAGAGGGCGGGCTCGATCCCTGGCGCGGGGAGGTGATCGGCTATGCGGTCGAAAGCGGCTGCCGCTATTTCCGGCCACTGGCCTTTCCCGATCGGGTGGAGGCCGGACTGCGGGTGGCGCGCCTCGGCAATTCCAGCGTCACCTATGCAATCGGAATCTTCCGCAACGACGAGGAGGAGGCCTGCGCCGCCGGCCATTTCGTCCATGTCTTCGTCGACCGCAAGTCCGAGCGGCCGGTGTCGCTGCCGCCCGCACTGCGCCGTGCACTGGCCCGTATCACCGCCCGCAAAGCCCCGCCCGAACCCGGTGATTGATAGACGCTTAGTGCCGTTGAGCGCTTGTGCCGTTCGTCGTGCACCGCTATCCTGGCGGGAGACATTTGCGGAGAGGGGAATTGGACGAGCAGGCGCGGATACGCATCAGCCTCGCTCAGCGCGAGCTGGAGATCGAGGGCAGCGAGAGCTTCGTGCGCAGCTTCGGCGACCGTCTGGAGCGCATGCTGGAGATGCTGACCAGTGCCGGACCGGGGCCCGCGGCCACCGCGGAGGATACGAGATCGCGGCTGGGCAGTTTCGGCGAGTTCCTGCACTACCTGCCGGGCAGCGCCACCGATGTCGACCGCATGCTGGCAGCCGGCTTCTACGTGCAGGAGCACAGCCCGGACAAGGCCTTCAGTACCGCCGATGCCAGCCGGCGGCTGACCGAGCACGGCATCAAGATCGGCAATCCCTCGCAATGCGTGCGGCAGTCGCTGATGGCCAAGCGCGTGTTCGTGGTCGAGCGCGGTCGCTACCGGGTGTCCCAGATCGGTCGCCACTATCTGCGGCAGCTCATGGGGGAGGTGATCGGCGAGGAGGCCGGGGCGCGTTCCCTTGACCGGGGCGACGGCACGGCGTAAGCGGACAGGCATGAACACGGTTTCTCTGCGGGTGCGCCAGCGAATTAGCAGCCCGGCCTCGTTCTGAGGTCGGGATCAGGCGTTTGCTGTCGTCATCACCCCTGCGAGAGGTCGTTCGAGATGTCCGCCGTGTTCTGTTTCTCCGTGCATTCCGAGCCGTCGCCTTCGGCATTGCCGCGGGTGCTGGAAGTCTTCGCCCACAAGGGCTATGTCCCGGATCGCTGCCATTCCCGCCTCGAGGGCAGGGATGGCCAGGAGCTCTCCATCGAGGTGCAGCTCGCCGGGCTCGAACCCGCCGAGGCCGGCCGACTGGCCAAGCGGCTCGCACGCATCGTGACCGTCAACACGGTGCTCTGGTCGGAAAAGAAGCAATGCGTGGAGCGCTCCTCGCCCTCATCCTCCTGCTGATCCCGGCCGTCGCCCGGGCCACCGGCGAGCAGCTCTGCGACCGGCTGTTCGTGCCGCCGGGTTACGGTCTGGTCTGCGAGGATCTGCCGGGCGAGGGCGAAGGAAGCTGGAAGGCAGAGGTCCGTCCGGTCGACGGCAGTTTCGCCGAATTCAGCCGTCTCACCGTCCGCCATCTGCGGCCGGAGGGCGTCGACCGGCTCGCCTGGGAGGACGGCGATGCCTGGCTCGAGGCCCAGATGCGCATCGACATGGGCGCCTATGCCGAGAGCCTCCGCGCGCTCACCCGCGATCCCGACAACCCGCTGTCGGCCGACGGCATGCGCCAGGCGATCAAGGCCCTGGCCTCGGCACTCGAAAAGCTGGGCGGGCTGGCGCTGGCGGCCTGCGACCGGCCGACGCGCACTGGCGGCGGCCAGCGGGTGCTGCGCTGCCGTTTCGGCACCAAGCCGCTGGCCCTCTACATCCAGGTGCGGCTGGTCGAGGATGGCGAACAGCGCTACGCCATCAACATCCGCACCCTGAGTGCCCGCCGCCTGCGCCATTTCGAAGCCATCGCCAACAGCTTCACCCTCGGCTGAGGCGGCGGGCTCCGGTCAGCTCAGATACTTGAGCCCGCTCGCGCAGTTGAACAGCACCGCCGACTGATCGCGCCGGATCCGGCCCTCGTTCAGGGCCTGGCGGTAGGCGGCCATGGTGGCGGCACCTTCCGGACACAGCAGCAGCCCTTCGCTGCGCGCCACCTCGTCGCGCGCCCGCATGATCGCCTCGTCCTCGACGGCGATGGCGAAGCCGCCGCTCTCGCGCACCGCACGCAGGATCAGGAAGTCGCCGATCGCCCGCGGCACGCGGATGCCGGCGGCCACCGTATGGGCGTTCTCCCAGCGCGGGGCATGCTCGACCCCTTCCTCGAAAGCGCGCACGATGGGCGCACAGCCGGCCGCCTGCACGGCGATCATGCGGGGGCGCTCGGAGCCGATCAGGCCGATCGCCTCCAGCTCCTGGAAGGCCTTCCACATGCCGATCAGGCCGGTGCCGCCGCCGGTCGGATAGAAGATCAGATCGGGCAGCCGCCAGCCGAGCTGTTCGGCCAGCTCGATGCCCATCGTCTTCTTGCCTTCGATCCGGTAGGGC
>CAYYZI010000324.1:0-4094 GCA_964475675.1 uncultured Geminicoccaceae bacterium | reverse complement strand
CCACGGCTCCGGGAGGCCCTGATGTGACCTCGGCGATGGACCGGGAACTGCGCGAGGCGCCCGAACGGGTGCGGGCCCTGCTTTCCGCGCATCATCGCCCCTATCGGGAGCTGGCCCGGGCGCTGCGCCGCGACCCGCCCGCCTTCGTGGTGACCCTCGCTCGCGGCAGCTCCGACCATGCGGCCACCTATGCCGCCACCCTGTTCGGGATCCTCGCCGGGCGGGTGACCGCCTCCCTGCCCCCTTCCCTGATCACCCGCTACGGCGCCCGACCGGAGCTGCGCGCTGCCCTGGCGCTGGCCATCTCGCAATCCGGCCAGAGCCCCGACCTGGTCACCGTTCTCGAACGCGCCCGCGATGGCGGTGCGCGGTGCGCCGCCCTGGTCAATGATGTGGCCTCGCCCCTGGCCGCGCTCGGCCATCATGTGCTGCCCCAGGCTGCCGGCAGCGAGCGCAGCGTCGCCGCCACCAAATCGGTGCTCTGCACGATGGCCGGGATCGCCCTGCTGGCAGCACTCTGGGGCGATGACGAGGCGCTGCGGACGGCCCTGGACACCCTCCCCGACCGCCTCGCCGGCGCGCTCGCCTGCGACTGGAGCGCCGCGCTGGCTCCTCTGGAGACCGCTTCCAGCCTGTTCGTGGTGGCCCGCGGGCCGGCGCTGGGGATCGCCGGCGAAATCGCCCTCAAATGCAAGGAAACCGCCGGGCTCCATGCCGAAGCCCTGTCCGCGGCGGAGATCCGCCATGGTCCCCGCGCCGCCCTGACCCGACGGAGCCCGGTGCTGGCGCTGGCCCTCGAGGATCCGGGCGGTGCCGACAGCCGGGCCTTCGCCGCGGAGGTGGCGGCGGCCGGCGGCATCGTTCTGACGGCGGCGGTCGCACCCGGTCCGGGGCTGCATCTGCCGCTGCCGCCGCCGCTCCATCCGCTGCTCGATCCGCTGGCAGCATTACAGGCCTTCTATCCGCTGGCGGAGGCTCTTGCCCGGGCACGCGGGCGCGACCCCGATCGGCCGCCCGGCCTCGCCAAGGTGACCCGCACGGTGTGAGCCGCGGAGGCGGAAGGCGGGGCGGTCGCAACTGCAGGTCGAACAGCAGAATGCGGTCTCCCGGAACGGCCCCGCCCCTGCCCGGCATTTTCGCGCGCGACCGCGCTCCCGGCCGCTTCAACCGCCGCTTCCCGATCCTCGGGTGCGCGCCGGCGGCGACTTGACTTTCGCCGTGTTTCTGGAAGGTTGGCCGCGGTTCGACAGGGAGAGACCATGACGGAAGCAGCCCGTCCTGCGCGATTGGCTGGCACCCGGAAATGGCTCGGACAGGGCCGGCGGAGAACCGGACGGAGCCGTTTCCTCACCCCGTGCCCCGAAGCGGCGTCATGGTGCAGCGCGAGGGCCGCCCGCCGATGAGCGATGCGGCCGACTTCCTGCCAGCCGCTCGCTACCAGGGAAAAGCTGTCGCCCGGGTTGGCGCTGCCGGAATGCGGCGCCCCCGCAATCGGGTAGTGCACCAGTCGGGGATGCAGCATGCCTGAAGCCGTGAAAGCCTATGTGCGGTACGTCGACGCGTTCAATCGCGTGGTCGGCAGGATCGCGATGTACATGATCTTCGTGATGATGGGCATCCTTCTGCTGTCGTCGATCTCGCGAGGCCTCCTCAACATCTCCTATGTGTGGGTGGTGGAGATCTCCCAGTTCCTGCTCACCGCCTACTACATCCTCGGCGGTCCCTACTCGGTGCAGCTCGAGGGGCATGTCCGCATGGACGTGTTCTACAGTCGATGGTCGCCGAAGACGCGGGCCACCGTCGATGCCATCACCTCCTTCTTCGTCCTGTTCTATCTCGTCGTGCTGCTGATGGGCGCCATCTCCAGCACCAAATACGCGATCCAGTACGGACAGAAGAACTACTCCGCCTGGGCGCCCCCGCTCTGGCCGATCAAGGTGGTGATGACCTTCGGCATTCTGCTGATGCTGATGCAGATGGTCGCCGTCTTCTTCCGCAACGTGGCGAAGGCGCGGGGGGAGTCGCTCGAATGAGTTACGAACTCATCGCCCTTCTCATGTTCGCCTCGATGATGCTGCTGCTGTTCACGGGGCAGCGGGTGTTCGGCGTCATCGGCTTCGTCGCCGCCGCCTTCTCCCTGGCGCTGTGGGGCGAGGGGGCGTTCGAGATGCCGTTCAATGCCAGCTTCGTGCTGCTGAACTGGTATCCGCTCGTGACCCTGCCGATGTTCATCTACATGGGCTACATGCTGTCGGAATCGGGCATCGCCGACGATCTCTACCGCATGTTCCACGTCTGGTCCGGGCCGGTCCGCGGCGGCCTCGCGATCGGCACCATCGGCCTGATGGTGATCATCTCGGCGATGAACGGGCTGAGCGTGGCCGGCATGTCGATCGGCGCCAGCATCGCCCTTCCCGAGATGCTCAAGCGCGGCTACGACAAGGTGATGGTCACCGGAGTGATCCAGGCGGGCAGCTCGCTCGGCATCCTGGTACCGCCCAGCGTGGTGCTGGTGCTCTACGGCATGATCGCCCGCCAGCCGGTGGGCCAGCTCTGGCTGGCCGGGGTGTTTCCGGGGCTGCTGCTGGCCGGGCTGTTCATCGCCTACATCGCCATCCGCTGCTGGCTGCAGCCCAATCTCGGTCCGGCCCTGCCGCCCGAGGAGCGCAACGTTTCCTGGGGCGAGAAGCTGCGCCTGCTGCGTGCCGGCATCCTGCCCTTCCTGATCTTCTTCCTGATGACCGGCCTGTTCCTGATGGGCGTCACCAGCCTCGTCGAGAGTTCGGCGGTCGGCGCCGCGGCGGCGACCCTGGCGGCGATCATCAAGCGGCGTCTGACCTGGCACGTGATGGAGGAGACGATCCGCAAGACCCTGAGCATCAGCTGCATGTTCATGTGGATCATCCTCGCCGCTCTGAGCTTCGGCGCGGTGTTCGACGGGGTCGGCGCCGGCAAGGCCCTGCAGTCCCTGTTCGTCGAGCGCTGGGAGCTCAATCCCTGGACCATCCTCATCATGATGCAGCTTTCCTTCATCCTGATGGGGATGTTCCTCGACGACACGGCGATGCTGGTGATCGTCGCCCCCCTCTACGTGCCGCTGGTGCGGGCGCTGGGCTTCGATCTCATCTGGTACGGCGTGCTCTACACGATCACCTGCCAGATCGCATACATGACGCCGCCCTTCGGCTACAACCTGTTCCTGATGCGGGCGATGGCGCCACCGGAGATCACTTTGGCCGACATCTACCGCTCGATCATTCCGTTCGTGGCGGTGATGATCCTCGGCCTCACCCTGGTCATCGTGTTCCCCGAGCTGGCCACCTGGCTGCCGCAGGAGATCTATTCACGGAGGTGAGCCCTGTCGCACCATGACCGCCGTTTCGGACCTGCGACCCGCCACCGCGAGGAGGCGCGCATGACGGGTGGATGACAACCCCTTTTGCCGGGACCTGCGTGCACCGAAGGGGTAACAATGTGAACGTCTTCACGAAGGGAGAGCTCGACGATGTCCGAACAAGACAAGACCCGCAAAGGTATCAAGGTCAACAAGCGTGAATTCCTCAAGAAGGCGGGCCTGACCACCGCTTCCGCGGCGGCCGCCACGGTTGTCGCCGCCCCCTATGTCAAGGCCCAGAAGACCATCCGCTGGCGCCTGCAGACCTATGCCGGTTCGGCCCTCGGCCAGCATGTCATCAAGCCGCAGATCGACGCCTTCAACAAGGCCGCCAACGGCGAGATGGTGATCGATCTCTATTTCGCCGACCAGCTGGTGCCGCACAGCGAGCTGTTCCGTGCGGTGCAGAACGGCACCATCGACGCCTGCCAGAGCGACGACGACTCGATCCAGGCCCCGGTCGATGTGGCGGTGTTCGCCGCCTACTTCCCGTTCGCCACCCAGTACAGCCTCGACGTGCCGGCGCTGTGGAACTGGTACGGCCTCAAGGAGATCTGGGAGGAGGCCTATGCCGAGGTGGAGAACGTCACCTGGCTTTCCACCGGCTCCTGGGATCCCTGCAACTTCGCCACCACCAAGCCGATCCGCTCGCTGGAGGACTTCAAGGGGCTGCGGCTCTACATGTTCCCGACGATCGGCC
>CAYYZI010000323.1:0-4104 GCA_964475675.1 uncultured Geminicoccaceae bacterium | reverse complement strand
ATCACTTCGGCTGCTGGGACCGGGTGCTGACAGCCGAGGAAATCGCCTGGCTCCATGCCGAGCCCTATGCCCTGCTGCGCCCGCGCCGGCGGCGGTTGTTTTATCTGGTAAGCAGTGGCACGTCGCCGATTGCCGGATCGACGCCGATCACCCTGACGCCAAGCGGCAGCTTGGGCGGGCGCGGCGCCTTGGCGGGTACCGGCTCGCTTCTGCTCGGCGCGTCGGCGACCTTGGCCGGGACCGGCGCCCTGGCCGGAAGCGCATCGGCGACGCTGACGCCGGGCGGGACGCTCGCCGCCATCGGCCGGCTGATTGCGACATCGCAGATCGTCATCACGCCAGGCGCGACACTCGCCGGCACCGGTGCGCTCGCCGGCACCGTGCCGGTGATCATCACGCCGACGGGCGCGCTGACCGGTATCGGGTCGGGTGCCATTGCCGGCGCGATCCCGATCACCCTAACACCGGCGGCGACACTGACCGCCAAAGGGGCGTTAGCCGGCGCGGCGCCCGTCACGATCAGCTTGGCCGGAACGCTCGAAGGCTTGGGCGCGCTCAGCGGTGCCGCAGCCATGACCGTGGCGACAACCGCGGCGATCGAAGGACGCGGTGCGCTCGTTGGCTCTGCCGGCCTTGCCGTGGTGCCGACGGCCGCCTTGCAGGGCCTCGGGCGCTTGCTCGGCGCCGCGGACATGACGTTGCTGCCGGTGGGCACGTTGGCCGATGCGGCGGCGCGAAACGTCTTTGCCGGCAGCGTCAGCGATGCGGCTTTGGGGGCCGCCGTGTTGGCCGAGACGACGACGTGGCGGGCGGTACCCTCGGACGTCGCATTCGGCGCGGCGCTGATCGGCGACAAGAAGGCGGGCTAGGATGACGCAAGCCAAGGTCAACAGCTATGCCAAGGGGCAAAGGGTGCGGCTCTCGGTCGTCTTCACCGATGATCAGCAGGCGCCGGTTGACCCCGATGCCAGTGTGATCGTCAAGTACAAGGACCCGGCGGGCGCGGTGACCACCAAGACCTACCTGACTGACCAGGAGGTGGTGCGCGACGGCACCGGTGCTTACCACATCGACGTCGACCCCAACCAAGCCGGGACGTGGGATTACCGGTGGGAGGGCAGCGGCGCCAACACCGTCGCCGCCGCCGAAGGGAGCTTTCTGACAGTCAGCAACTTCTGACATGCGCCGCGGCGATCGCAACCGCCCGGCCGCCAGGCAATCCGACCGCCAGCTCGGGTCCTTCCCAGGCCCTCAACGCTTGCGGGCAACTTTAGTGCGGGAAATTTCCAGTTTTTGTGCTTCTCAGAAGGCTAAAAAGCTAAAGAAATCAGACACATTCAGTCGGTTTCGCCGGATTGGGCGAGCCGGGCTGTAATAATTTCGACAGGCTAGGACATGACGGACGCCGAACACAGTTTGATCGTCAGCAAGAGCGAATACGCGCGGATGCGTGGGCGAAGCCCGGCCGCTCTGTCGCACTGGATCCGGGAAGGCAAGCTGACGCCGCCGGCGCTGATCGGCTCCGGCCGGACGGCCAGGATCGATGTCAAGCTGGCGGACGAACAACTGGCGACGACCCTCGATATCGGCCAGCAGCTCGCTCAGCCCGCGCCGGTCGCAGCCAACGGCGGCGGCCTGCCGCTCGACGACCAGGCCCGGCTGCGCCGCGCTAAGGTCGAGCGCGAAGAGATCGAGGCGAGGATGGCCCGAGCCCGCGAGGAAAGGGAGCTGGGCCGCTGGCTGCTGGCGGCCGAGGCCGAAAAGGCCTGGCGCCGCGAGCTCGTCGATCTGCTCGCCGGCTTTGAGCTGTTCCTGACCTCGCTGGCGGCTGACCTGGCGGCCGGCCTCGATGTCGATGTGACCAAGGTCGTCGAGATCACCGACGACGCATTCCGTGCCTGGCGCTCGGCCCAGGCCGACGCAGCAGCGAAGCGGGCCGGAGGGGCGACACAATGATGGACGCGGCGCTTCAACGCTTTTTGGGTGATCCTTCGACCGCCGCTGCCACGGTCATGGCCGAAGAGCTGCGCCCGCCGCTGCCGGTCGATCTCGAAGCCTGGGCGGTCGAGCACGTCACCTTCGGGCCGGAAAGCCCATTCCCGGGCCCTTACGACGTGAAGCGCTTTCCGTTCTTCAGCCGCATTCTGGAGGTACTCTCGCCGGATCATCCGGCCCGGGTCGTGGTGTTCCGAAAATCGGCGCAGCTCGGCGGCACGGTGCTGGCGCAGATCTTCGTCGGTGGCTGCCTGGCCCTCGTCCCCGGCCCGATGCTCTACACGCATCCGACCGACGGCAATGCGGCGCGCTGGTCGAAGACCAAGTGGGGCGTGATGGTTCGTCAGACCCCGGCCTTGCGCAAGGTCTTCGGCGCCGCGCGCTCGCGCGACACGGCGAACTCGACCCTTTACCAGGAGCGCCGCGACGGCCGCGGCTATCTGTTGATCTCGGGGGCGAACTCGCCGGCGCAGCTGTCGATGGTGTCGGTCCCGCGCCAGGTCCAGGACGACCTCTCCAAGTGGGAGCTCAACAACGCCGGCGATCCGGAGGACCAGGCGGATTCGCGCTCCAAGGCCTTTGCGCGGGCGAAGATTTTCAAGATCGGTACGCCGCTTCTGGAGCAGACCTGCAAGATCACGCGCGCCTTCGACAACTCGACCCAGGAGCACTTCCACCTGCCCTGCCCGCACTGCGAGCACTTCCAGCCGCTCGATTGGGACAACATGCTGGCCAACCTCGACGAGGAGAAACCGGACGATGCCCACTTCACCTGCACATCCTGCGGTGCCGTGATCGAGCACAAGCACAAGCACTGGATGGTCAGCCGCGGCCGCTGGGTCGCCCACAATCCGGGCGCCCATGACGTCGGCTTCTACCTGTGGGCGGCCTACAGCCCGCTTGAGTCCTGGGCATCGATTGCCCGGGCCTGGCTCCGCGCCCAGGGCGACCCGGCGAAGGAACAGACCTTCCTCAACGATTACGTCGGCCGCGCCTACCGGCAGGAAGGCGAGGCTCCGAAGTGGGAAGCGATCCGCGCCCGGGCCGAGGCCTCCGGCCATCAGTTGGGGCGCATCCCGCCGGGTGCGCTGCTGATCACCGCCGGCGTCGACTGCCAGGTCGATCGCGTCGAGGTCCACGTCAAGGGCTTCGGCCGCGATCTGAAACGCTGGACGATCGACTACCGGGTGATCGAAGGCCACATCTCGGAGGAACGTTGCCGCGCGGCGCTCGATGAGCTGCTGCGCGAGACCTGGCCGGACGCCTTCGGGAACGTCCGCGGCATCGAGCAGCTGGCGATCGACGCCGGCTACGCCAAGGTCGACGTGTTCGACTGGGCGCGCAAGCATCCGCGCGAAAAGGTCATGTGCGTGCGCGGCGCCCACGGGAACAACGCCGCCGATCTGTCGGTGGGCCGGCCGGAACTGGTCACCGTCGGCGGCCGGCGCATCCGCTCCGGCATCAAGATCTGGTGGGTCGGCGTCTCGCCCTTGAAGGCCTCGTTTTACAAGCACCTGCACAAGGAAGACCCGATGGAGCGCGGCTTCTGCGCCTATCCCACCGGGCTGGACGAGGACTTCTACCGCCAGCTCACGGCCGAGCGCTGGGTCCAGGTGCGTCTGCGCACGGGCTACATCGACTATCGCTGGACCAAGGATGCCGGACAGGCCAACGAGGTCCTGGACACCGAAATCTACGCCGAGGCGGCGGCCATCCGGCTGGGCTGGAAGCGGCTCACGGACGAGCAGTGGGACCGCGAGCAGGCTGAGCGCGAACGTCCCAACGACGCGCCCCAGCTCGATCTTCTCGATCCCGATCGCTCGGCCCGGCCGGCCCAGGCGGCGAAGCCTGTCGCCGTTGCGGAGCCGGAGCCGCAACCGGTCGTGGATGCCGGCGAAAACTGGGTGTGAGCATGGCGGATCTGACGACCCTGCAGAGCTGGCTGACGGCCGCCGAGCAGGCCCATCACGAGCTGCGCATCGGCGCGCGCGCGGTGAAGGTCAACTACGACGGCCAATCTGTCGAGTATTCGCAGGCTTCGGCCGACAAGCTGCTGCGCTACATCCGCGACCTCAAGCGCCAGATTGCCGAGCTCACCGGCACGGCGCC
>CAYYZI010000322.1:0-4114 GCA_964475675.1 uncultured Geminicoccaceae bacterium | reverse complement strand
TGTACAGGTAGATGGACAGGATGTGGAACCCGTAACTGTGGATGAATTTCGCTTTTATATAAAAGCCAGACGTCACGCTTTGGTGGGGAGAAGGGCAAATGTCGTTCACCGGTCTCGACGTATTCGACCACACCATCCAGATCACCAACATCTGGCTCAAGGAGCTGATGGAGAAACTGGGCACCGAAGACCGCCACAGAGCCTATCTGGCGCTGCGCTCGGTGCTGCATGCGCTCAGGGACCGGCTGACGGTGGACGAGGCGGCCCATCTCGGGGCCCAGCTGCCGATGCTGGTACGCGGCATCTATTTCGAGGGCTACCACCCGGCCGGCAAGCCGCTGAAGGAGCGCCACAAGGAGCAGTTCCTGGCCCATATCCGCGAGCAGTTCCGCAAGGATCCGGAGGTCGATCCGGAGGCCATCGCCCGGGCGGTGTTCGCGCTGCTGGAGGAGAAGATCACCGCCGGCGAAATCGCCGATGTGCGCAACTCCATGCCCAAGGAGCTGCGCGAACTCTGGCCGTGACGGCGCGGCGCCCCGTCCGGGGCGCCCCCGCGCTCAGGTGACGGCGTTGGGTACCGGCTCGCCGCGGAAGAAGGCGTCGAGATTGTCGAGACAGCAGAAGCCCATGGCGTTGCGGGTCTCGAGCGTGGCGCTGCCGATATGCGGCAGGATGTAGACATTGTCGAGCTCGCGATAGACCGGGTTGATGTCCGGCTCGCCCTCGAACACATCGAGCCCGGCGGCGAACAGATGGCCGGATCGGAGGGCGGCGATCAGCGCCGCGTCATCGACCAGGGTACCGCGCGCGGTATTCACCAGGATCGCCCCTTCGGGGAGGAGGGTGATGCGCTCGGCGTTGATCAGGTGATAATTCTCCGGGGAGCCGGGACAGTTGAGAGAAAGAACATGGCAATGGGGCAACATGCCTTCCAACGTCTCATGGTATGTCGCCCCCTGTTCGAGTTCGGGAGGCAGACGCCGTCGATTATGGTAACAGATCGTTAAACCAAAGCTGCGCGCACGACGCGCCACCGCCCGTCCGATGCGGCCCATGCCGACGATCCCGAGAACCCGGTTCTCGAGACTGCGCCCGAGATAGGCCGTCGGCGACCAGCGCTTCCAGAGGCCGGCGCGCAGATCGCGCTGGGCCGGCCAGGCCACCCGGGCGGCGCCCAAGAGGCAGAGGAGGGCGATGTCGGCGGTGGCCTCGGTCAGCACATCGGGAGTATTGGTGACGATGATCCCCCGCCGCCTGCAGGCCTCGATATCGATATGATCGTAGCCCACGGAAAAGGTGGCGATGATGCGCACGCGCTGGGGCAGCTTCTCGATCATCGCCGCCGTCCATTTCTCGGTGCCGCAGGTGAGGATGGCATCGGCGCGGCCGGCGAGCTCGAGGAGCTGATCCTCGCTGTAGGCGACGTCCTGCGGATTGAGGATCGGCTCGTAGTCGCGCCGCAGGCGCTCCTCGACCGCCTCGGGCAGCTTGCGGGTGACCAGAACCACCGGTCTCTTCTCGGGCATCCTTCTCCTCCCCCGGATCGCGCCTGCCGGTCCTTCTATCCCGGACCGCCCGCCTCCGCCAGTGGGGCGCGGCGCCGGCCGGAGGCTTGCCGCGGGCGCTCCGGGGCACCTGCCAACAGCAGAAGAACACGAAAGGAAACGCCCATGTTCCGTCTCGCCGCCGGCGCCTTTCTGGCGCTCCTGGCCTTCCAGACGAGTGCCGCCGATGCCGGCCAGCCGACCGATCTCCTGTCCCATCGCGCGGCCTATGCGCTGCGCCTGTCGGACAAGGATCCGGGCGATCTGTTCGTCGCCGCGGAAGGGGTGATGGTGATCGAATGGCGGGCCACCTGCGACGGCTGGGTGAGCAGCCAGCGCCTCGGCTTCATCGCCGAGACCGGGGATGGCGAGCAGATCACCTACGATGTCCGTTTCTCGAGCTGGGAGTCGGCCACCAACGACCAGATCCGCTTCACGCTGCGCTCCTACGACGGTCCGCAGGCGATCGAATCCTATCGCGGCGAGGCCCGCCTCGAAGGGCCGGACGGCGCCGGCGTCGCCCGCTACCGGGAGCCGGTGGAAACCAGCGTGACGCTGCCGGCGGGAACCATCTTCCCGACCGAACAGATGCGCCGTCTGGTGGCCGCCGCCCGCGAGGGCCGGCTGGTGAGCCAGTACGAGCTGTTCGACGGTTCCGGACAGACCCGGCCGAGCTCGGTGACGGCGGTAATCGGCAGGCCCCGCATGGTGGAGCAGACGGCGAGCGGGCTTTCCCGGCGCTGGCCGGTGAGCCTCGCCTACTACGATCTCGGCGGCACCGGCGGCACACCGGATTTCGAGATCTCCTTCCTGCTCGACGAGGGCGGTGTGCTCTACGAGATCCGTCTCGACTACGGCGATTTCATCCTCGAGGGCGAGCTCGAGAAGCTCGAGCTGCTGCCGGTATCGGACTGCCCCTAGGCCCGGTTTTCGGCCAGCGCCCGGCCCAGCCAAGCGGCACCCCGCACGCCCGAGCTGTCGCCATGCACCGCCGGCCGCAGGATCGTCGCCACCGCATCCGAGAACACGTAGCGCGGCCACAGCGCCGGCACGGTCTCGTAGAGTCGGCGGATGTTGGACATGCCGCCACCGAGCACGACCACCTCGGGATCGAGGACGTTGATGATGGTGGCCAGCGCCCGCGCCAGGCGGTCCTCGTAGCGGGCCAGCGTGGCGAGCGCCGCCTCCTCGCCGGCTTCCGCCGCGGCGACGATCGCCGGGCTGTCGCGCCGCTCGCCGGTGACCGTCGCGTGATCGCGGGCGAAGCCCGGCCCCGACAGCCAGGTCTCGATGCAGCCATGGAGCCCGCAGTAGCAGGGCGGGCCCGGCCGCTCCGCATCGGCCGGCCAGGGCAGCGGATTGTGCCCCCATTCGCCGGCGATGGCGTTGGGGCCGGTGATCACCCGACGATGGACGGCGATGCCACCGCCGACCCCGGTGCCGAGGATGACGGCGAACACCACCGGCGCTCCCGCCCCGGCACCATCGGTGGCCTCCGACAGGGCCAAGCAGTTGGCATCGTTGGCAAAGGCGATCGGTCGGCCGAGCAGTGCCTGCAGATCACGATCGAAGGGCTGGCCGTTGAGCCAGGTGGAATTGGAGTTCTTCATCAGGCCGGTGGCCGGCGAGATGGCGCCGGGGTGGCCGACCCCGACGGTGGCCTTCACCCCGAGCTCGCTTTCCGCCTCCTCGACCATGACGCGGATGGTCTCGAGCGTTCCGCGGTAATCGTCGCGCGGGGTGGGCCGGCGACGGCGCAGGAGCTCGCGCCCCTGCTCGTCGAGCCCGATGATTTCGATCTTGGTGCCGCCGAGATCGACGCCGAGTGCCACGGTCATCGCTGCCTCCCTGCCCTGCCGCGCTTATAGCCGGGCAGCGCGATCCCGTCACCTGCGGCTCAGGGCAGCGGACGGGCGCGGATCACCACCTTGCGCGAGGGATCGTTCTCGCGGAAGCGCTGCTCGATGCCGGCAATGATGCCGTCGCCGCGCCGGCGCAGCCACTCCACCACCCGGTTGGCGCGGCGCTCCGCCAGCCAGCGATTGTAGCGCCTCGCATCCTCGGCGGTGCCGTTCTTGATCGGGCCGCCATCGATGGCGGTGACGATCTCGACCGCATAGCGACCCTTGCCGAGCCGCTCGAGAAGATGCTTGAGGTTCCGTGCAGCACCGCGGGGCAGCCAGCTGCTGTTGACGTCGAACACGATCTCCAGCTCGGGACCCGGGCCCGTTTCCGCCGCCTTCTCGACCGCTGCGGGCGCCGGGGTGACGGCTTTCGGCACGGCCGCTGCCGCCGCCTCGGCGACGGGCGCCGGCGGCTTCCCTTCGATGGCGGCATCGGCCGTGCCGGCGACGGCGGTCGGCGCTGTCGCAGCCGGTTTCTCCGGCGCCTCTGCCTCCGCCTTTTCCTGCTCGCCCGGAGCGGCGGGGACAGCCCGCCGGGCCGCCGCCCCCGCCGTCGGGGCCGGCCCTTGCCGACCCGCCGGCCACCCTCCCGGCCCGGCCCGCCGCCGCCGCGCCCGGACCGAGGCCCGGGCCGTCCCCCCCGGCCCCCCCCCCCCCCCCCCCCCC
>CAYYZI010000321.1:0-4158 GCA_964475675.1 uncultured Geminicoccaceae bacterium | reverse complement strand
GCGGGCGATCAGCAACGTCGTCAGGGAATCCAGCCCACCGGACAGTAGAATGACGTTAATGGCATACGGGCTCGTCAAACAGACAGCCCAAGGGTGCTTCGAACTCGCGCTGGAGGGCCTTGCGCACGGCCTGCGTTCCCCGCAGACGCCCATCGGGTCTGCGAGAGATGGAATCCATGCTGCTAAAGGGGCGCAAAATAATTTTGACGTTCCGGTTGGCGAGAACTATAGTAAACTGCGCAATACTCTTGAAAACAAGTTTCGGGAGCTGATACAAAAAGTACTTGTCGTACGCCTTGGAAAAGAAAAGTCAGAGGCTTTGATACGGGAGACACTTCCCCAAAATAAGGTGCTAAATAATGTTGGACTGTCAAAGATGCTCGGTAAGAATTCAGAACTTAAATTTAGCGAACTTATCATACTAGTTGATAAGAACTGGGACCAATTCGTTCCGTTAATGGGGCCAATCGTGAGAAAGGACAAGTTTTTGCAGACGCTAAGAATTATCAATCAGTCGCGGTTCGACGCGCACGCCAATGAGGTTTCCGCGGAGGAGCAAGAATTGGCTGAGAAAGCAATTAAATATGTGCAAGGTATTTTGGAGGAAGCTCTTTTCAGGTCGTAATAATGAAGTTGTATTGTGTTAACATGATCGACACGATGCCATGCGTCAGTAGCTTGGGCCGACCATGGCAACGTCATTGTCAGCTATTTCCGCTCAAGTCGTCATCTCCGGCTTTTCCGCTGCGTCTTTCGGCGCGCAGCCGCTCGAGTTCCTCCAGCCGCGCCTTCAGCCGCTTTTCGGCCCCCTCCGCCGTCGGCGCGTAGTAGCGCTCGCGCGCCATGCCGTCGGGAAAGTAGTTCTGGCCGGAAAAGCGGTCCGGGGCGTCATGGTCGTAGATGTAGCCCTCGCCATAGCCGAGCTTCTTCATCAGCCGGGTGGGGGCATTGAGGATGTGCGGCGGCGGCATCAGCGAGCCATGTTCGCGGGCCGCCCGCATCGCCGCCTTGTGGGCCAGATAGGCGGCGTTGGATTTGGGGGCAAGGGCCAGATATATCGTCACCTGCACCAGCGCCAGCTCGCCCTCGGGCGAGCCCAGCCGCTCATAGGTCTCGGCGGCGGCGATGGCGTGCAATGCCGCATCGGGATCGGCGAGACCGACATCCTCGTAGGCGATGCGGATCAGGCGCCGGGCCAGGTAGCGCGGATCCTCGCCGCCATCGAGCATCCGGCAAAGCCAGTAGAGGGCGGCATCGGGGTCCGATCCCCGAACCGATTTGTGGAGCGCGCTGATGAGGTTGAAATGGGCCTCATAGGCGCGGTCGTAGATCGGCATCCGCTTCTGCAGAAGCTCGGCCAGCTCGGCCACGTCGATCTCCCGGTCGGGCGGCAGATCGGCCAGGCTCTCGACCATGTTCAAGAGATAACGGCCGTCGCCGTCGGCCAGATCCACCAGCCGCCTGCGGGCCTCCTCGGTGAGCGGCAGGCGATGGCCGATGGCCTTTTCCGCCCGCTCCAGGAGAGTGGTCAGGGCCTCCTCGGACAGGCGCTCGAGGATCAGCACATGGCAGCGCGACACCAGTGCGGGGTTGAGGGCGAAGGAGGGGTTTTCGGTGGTGGCGCCGATCAGGGTGACGGTGCCGTCCTCCACCTCATGCAGGAGCCCGTCCTGCTGGGCCCGGTTGAAGCGGTGGATCTCGTCGATGAACAGGATCGGGTGCCTGCCCCGGGCCCGCAGCTTGCGCGCCTCCTGGAAGGCCTTGCGGAGATCGGCCACCCCCGACATCACCGCCGACAGTTCCAGCATCGGCTCGCCCAGCTCCTTGGCCAGCAGACGCGCGAGAGTGGTCTTGCCGGAGCCCGGCGGTCCCCACAGGATCATCGAGGCGAGGCGTCTTCGCGCCAGCATCCGCGAAAGCGGCGCCCCTTCCTTGAGGAGATGGTCCTGCCCCACCAGCTCGGACAGGCTCTGCGGCCGCAGACGGTCGGCCAGGGGCCGGTGGTCGTCGCCGCCCGCCGGACGCTTCGGCCCGGATTCTCCGGCGGCGAACAGGTCCTCCATCAGCCGACCGTCAGGGTGAAGAGCCGGTCGCCGCGGGCGATGGTGATCTCGAAGCGGCGCTGCCGGTTCCCGAGGGCCTGCCGCAGCCCCGCCACATCGCGGACCTCGCGGCCGTTGATGGCGACGATGCGGTCCCCGGGCCGCAGCCGCAGGCGGCGGGC
The DNA here is from genome assembly GCA_964475675.1 of uncultured Geminicoccaceae bacterium. Lineage (GTDB taxonomy): Bacteria > Pseudomonadota > Alphaproteobacteria > Geminicoccales > Geminicoccaceae > JALSRW01. Next base: position 1,934 of record CAYYZI010000321.1, on the reverse strand, counting down.
GAAGCCGCGCCGCGTGACCTCCAGCACCACCACCCCCTGCTCGAAGGGATCGAGACCCAGCTCCTCGGCCAGTGCCGGCGACAGATTGGCGACGCGTGCTCCTTCCAGCGGATGGCGACCGCGCAGCAGGGTGACCTCCGGCGGCGGCACCTCCGGCGGCGCCTCCAGCACCAGCTCGACCTGCCGCTCGACCCCCTTGCGCCAGAGCTCGAGCCGGGTGCGCTCGCCGGGGCTGTGCAGGCTGAGCCGGTAATTGAGGCCGGCCGGATCGCCGATCGCGAAACCATCGACGGCGAGGATCACATCGCCCGGACGCAGCCGCGCGCGGGCCGCCGCCGAGGCCGGATGGACCCGCTCGATCACCACCCCGCGCGGCCGTTCGAGGCCCAGCGCCTCGGCCATCGCCGCATCGACCCCCTGCACCTTGACCCCGAGCCAGGGGCCGACCAGGGAGCCGCCCCGCTCGAGGGCCACCAGCCGCGCCTTGACGAGATTGGCGGGAATCGCGAAGCCGATGCCGATCGAGCCGCCGCCGCGGGTGAAGATGGCGGTGTTGATGCCCACCAGAGCACCGCCCAGATCGACGAGCGCCCCTCCCGAATTGCCGGGATTGATGGCGGCATCCGTCTGCAGGAAGGAGACCTCGCCATTGCCGCCGGGCGGGGTGCGGGCCTTGGCCGAGATGATGCCGGAGGTCACGGTCTGGCCGATGCCGAAGGGGTTGCCGATGGCCAGCACCAGATCGCCGGTTTCGAGATTGTCGGAATCGCCGAGCGGCAGCACCGGCAGATCGTCCGGCGCATCCTCGAGCTGGAGGAAGGCGAGATCGGCATCCTCGTCCTGCATCAGGATGCGCGCCTCGAATTCGCGCTTGTCGCCGAGCACCACGGTGATGCTGTCGGCATCGGCGACCACGTGATTATTGGTGACGATCAGCCCGTCGCCGCGCACGATCACCCCCGAGCCCAGGGATGTGCGCTGGCGCCGCTCGCGCCGCGCGGGCACGCCGAATTCGCGGAAGAAGAAGCGGAAGAAGGGGTCGGCGGCGAACGGGTCGACCGCCACCTCGACGAACTTGCGGCTGGTGATGCTGACCACCGCCGGTGCCGCGCGCCGCACCACCGGGGCGAAGGACAGGCGGATCTGGGCCCGGCTCTCGGGCACCATCCGCTGCTGGGCGGCGGCCGGTGGCATTGCCGGCAGGCCGAGCGCCAGTCCCAACAGCAAGGCCGGGAGCAACCTCCCGGCCCTGATCCGCTTCCATCCTCGGGCAGTGCGCATGGGGACCGCCTCAGGCGGCGCGTTCGCCTTCCTCGGCGGCCTGCTCGGGCGGCGGCCCGCTGTCCTTGCCCTTGGCCTCGATGTCGCGATCGACGAACTCGATGACCGCCATCGGGGCGTTGTCGCCGTAGCGGAAGCCGGCCTTGAGGATGCGGATGTAGCCGCCCGGCCGCTTCCGGTAGCGCGGTGCCAGCACGTCGATGATCTTGGCCGCCGTGGCCTCGCTGCGGGTGCGGGCGATCAGCAGCCGACGGGCATGCAGATCGCCCCGCTTGCCGAGGGTCACCAGCTTCTCGACGATCGGCCGCAGCTCCTTGGCCTTGGGCAGCGTGGTGGTGATCTGCTCGTGCTTGACGAGCGCCTGGGCCATGTTGGCGAACATCGCCTTTCGGTGGCTCCAGGTCCGGTTCAGCTTACGGCCGCGATTGCGATGACGCATGATCCACCCTCTCGTTTCTTCTCCGGTCGGCCCGGCGGCCGGTGCCGGCTCAGTACGGCTCTTCGATCTTGCGCGCCAGCTCCTCGATGTTCTCGGGCGGCCAGCCGGGCACTTCCATGCCCAGATGCAGCCCCATCTGGGCCAGCACTTCCTTGATCTCGTTGAGGGACTTGCGCCCGAAATTGGGGGTCCGCAGCATCTCCGCCTCGGTCTT
>CAYYZI010000320.1:0-4182 GCA_964475675.1 uncultured Geminicoccaceae bacterium | reverse complement strand
GGACGGTTCTCGTACTCCATCGGGTAATGGATGACGAAGACGTGCTCGTAGGCCTCCTCGTTCTTGATCTTCGCGAACCGCTTGGTGACCACCCCGAAGCGTCGGGGATCGACGCCCAGCATGTCCACCGTCGGCTCGCCGTCGATGATCCAGTTGGCGAGCTGCCATCCGGCACCGCCGGCGGCGGTGACGCCGAAGCTGTGGCCTTCGCTGAGCCAGAAATTGGGCAGGCCGAAGGCCGGGCCGACCATCGGGTTGCCGTCCGGGGTGTAGGCGATGGGGCCGTTGACGATGTCCTTGATGCCGGCGTTCTCGAAGGAGGGCACGCGGTTGATGCAGGCCTCGACATGGGGCAGCAGCCGGTCGAGATCGCCGGGGAACAGATCCTTGTCGAAATTCGCCGGCACGCCGTCGACGAAGCAGGCGGGCGCACCTTTCTCGTAGGGGCCGAGGATCCAGCCCAGCCGCTCCTCGCGGAGATAGTAGGAGGCGTCGGATTCGCGCAGGATGGGCAGCTCGGGATTGCCGGCCCCACGGTATTCTTCGAGCACGGGGTCGACATCGGTGACGATGTACTGGTGCTGGACGGGAATGACGGGGATCTCGAGCCCGACCATGCGGGCGGTCTGGCGGGCGTGGTTGCCGGTCGCGCAGACCAGGTGCTCGCAGCGGATGTCGCCCTGGTCGGTGTGGACGATCCATTCGAGGCTGTCGCTGCGCTCGATGCCGGTGACCGTGACATGCTGATGGATCGAGGCGCCGCGCATCCGCGCCCCCTTGGCGAGCGCCATGGTCACATCGACCGGTGCGATATGCCCGTCGGTGGGGTGCCAGAGGGCGCCGACCAGGCCCTCGGCGTTGATCAGCGGCCACAGCCGCCGGATCTCCTCGACGCCGATGATGTGGCATTCGACGCCGATGGTCTCGGCCGTGCACTGGTAGTTGCGGTATTCGTCCATGCGGTCGCGATTGGTTGCGAGACGGAGGTTGCCGGTGGGGTGAAAGCCGACATCCTGACCGGTTTCCGCTTCCAGCGTCTTGTACAGTTCGACCGAGTACTTGTGGAGCTGGCCGACGGAATAGCTCATGTTGAACAGGGGCAGCAGGCCGGCCGCATGCCAGGTGGATCCGGCGGTGAGTTCGCGGCGCTCCAGCAGCACCACATCCTGCCAGCCGCGCCTGGCCAGATGATAGAGGGTGCTGACACCGACCACCCCGCCGCCGATCACCACCACCCGCGCCTGGCTCTCCATTTCCCGTTCCTCCTCCGGCTCGCCCCCCGTCAAACTGCCGCAGGGTCGAGCCCGTGATAGCCCCTTTCGGGACCTGTTCTTGTCTGTGCGCGGCATGCTGCGGCTGCCGACCCGCCCCCGGGCTTGGAGCCGGGCGGCATCGGCTCTATAGTTTTCCGCCGGACGTCTCGGCAAAGAGAACGAGGGCGGTACTCATGCGTGATCATGCTCGGTGCTGGTTGGGGTTCGCCGCGTTGCTGATGGTCGCCGGGACGGCGCCGGCGCAGGCCGCCGAGGAGCTGCGGCTGCACGCGCCGGTCCGTGGCGCGACCCTCTATCCCCAGGGGGCCGAGGTTGTGCGGACGCTGCAGAGCGAGCTTCCGAAGGGGCGTCACGACGTGGTCATCGAGGGTCTGCCCGGCGATCTCGACGCGGCTTCGATCCGCATCATCGTCAAGCCGGGCGATCTGGTCGATCTGCGCGGCTTCAGCACGCGCCTGCGCCCGGCCGCCGAATATGTGGGGCCGCGCGAGCGCGAACTCCAGGCGGAGATCGAACGGCTGGCCGATGAGATCCGTCTGCGCGAGGACCGGATCCGCGCTGCCCGCATCCAGCTCCGGCTGGTCGAGCGTATCGGTCAGGCGGCGGCCGATATCGCCACCAAGGAACTGGCCGCCGGCCAGCCGCAGCCCGGCGCCTGGCGCAAGAGCTGGGAGGCGGTCGGCAGCGGCGCCATCGAGATCCTCGAGGTGATGCGGCAGAACGAGCGGGAGAAGCGCGAGCTGGAGCGCGAGCTGGAAGCCAGAAAGCGCGAGCTCGAGCAGCTTCGCACCGGCGCCCGGGCGACCAAGGAGCTGGTGCTCGATCTGGAGGCGGAGGAGGCCACCACCGTTTCCATGGAACTGCGCCACTTCGTCGAGCAGGCCGGCTGGACCCCGCTCTACGAGGCGCGGCTGCGCAGCCGCAAGGGAGAGGTCACCCTGGAGCGGCGGGCGCGAGCCTGGCAGAAGACCGGCGAGGACTGGCGCGGCGTCAACCTGCGCCTGACCACCACCCGCCCGCGCAGTGCGGTCAACCCGCCCCGGCTCGACCCCTGGTTCGTCGACATCGTCGAAATCGGGCCGCTGGCACGTAAGCAGGCACTGGCGCCAGAGGGACCGGAAGCGACGTTCGCCCTGTCGGCGGGCGGCGCCGCGGTGGAACGCAGGGTGGAGGAGTTCCACACCACCTTCGGCGTCTCCCGTCCGGTCGATCTGCTCGCCGACGGCAGCCAGCGGGTGGTCGCCCTGACCCGCGACAAGCTGCCGGCGGATCTTCTGGTGGAAGCGACGCCCAAGCTCGATCCGACACCCTATCTGACCGCCCGTTTCACCTATACGGACGCCGACCCGCTGTTGGCCGGTCCGGTCCGGTTGGTGCGCGACGGCGCCTATGTCGGCGAAACGCAGCTCGGCTTCGTCGTCGCCGGCCAGGAGATCCGCCTCGGCTTCGGACGCGACGACAAGGTGGAGATCACCCATCGGATGGCCACCGACTTCAAGTCCGAGGAAGGGATCGTCAAGAGCTACCGCCGCATCGAACGGCGCTGGGTGATCGGCGTGCGCAACCGCCACAAGCGGGCAATCCCGATCGTCGTCTACGACCAGTTGCCGACGCCCAGGGACGAACGGATCACCGTCGAGCTGCTCGCGGACAGCACGCCGCCCACCGAACGCGATGTCGACGGCAAGCCCGGGGTGCTGGCCTGGCGCTACGACTACCAGCCGGGGGAGCAGCGCGAGATCCGCTTCGGCTTCGCCGTGATCTTCCCCAAGGATCTCCAGATCGGCGGTTTGTGAGGCCGACGCGATGTTCGGCTGGAAGCGCAGACCCGTGGGACCGAAGGGCATCGAGGGGGCGCTGCCGGGACGGCCGGCGCCGGCCTTTCCCCTGCCCGAGCGCCACCGCGTCAGCGGCCGTACGCTGCAACCGCCCTGGCCCGAAGGGCACGCGCAGGCGATCTTCGCAATGGGCTGCTTCTGGGGCGCCGAGCGGCTGTACTGGAGCCAGCCGGGAGTGTGGGTCACGGCGGTCGGCTATACCGGCGGGGTGACCGCCAATCCCACCTACGAGGAAGTCTGCTCGGGTCGCACTGGCCATGCCGAGGCCGTGCTGGTGGTGTTCGATCCGCGGAGCGTCTCCTACGCCCGGCTGCTGGCCCTGTTCTTCGAGGGCCACGACCCGACCCAGGGGATGCGCCAGGGCAACGATGTCGGCAGCCAGTATCGCAGCGCCATCTTCCCCTGCGATTTCGCCCAGCAGAGGCTGGCACAGGCGGCGGCCTCGATCTACGGGGCGGCGCTGGAACGGCACGGCCACCGGCGACCGCTGACCACCGAGATCCGACCGGCGGCCGAGTTCTTCTACGCGGAACCGGAACACCAGCAGTATCTGGCGGCCCATCCCCACGGCTATTGCGGGCTCGCCGGCACGGGCGTGCCTTTCCCCCTGACCGAACTCGAAGCCCTCGCCGCCGGCGGGACCGCCGCCGGTCACAGCCCGGGATAATAGATCTTGGCCACGATCAGAGCCGTGGCCACGGTTCCGATCACGGCCCATCCCGCCCATTTCCACACGGGAATACCCCCCGTCGCGACAGATCAATTCACCAAAAATCATAGCATGGATGTGCTGCCGGAGAGAACCCGCGTCCTGCCCCGGCACCGGCCGAGGAATCACGATGTAAAGGCGCGAATTGCCGCACTGCGTGCAACGAAAGGGTGGCGTTTCACCTCTCGCGAGACTACATAATGGGTACTAGCGTCGCGGAGGCGCACGTCTGGGGGGATCTACGAATGCTCACCACCTTGGAACGGAGCCAGGCTCGACACGGCTTCGAGCTGTTCCCTCACGAGGCGGATATCGGACTTCGCGGCTGGGGCCCAACCAAGGAAAAGGCGTTCGAAGAAAT
>CAYYZI010000319.1:0-4183 GCA_964475675.1 uncultured Geminicoccaceae bacterium | reverse complement strand
CCTCGGCACAGCTCCAGCGTGATCGGCGGACCCTTCGGGGGTCCGTCTTTACGCGCGTGCCGGCGCTGATTGTCCATCGCCGGCGAACGGACCGTCGCTCCGCCCCGGCATTGTGCGGGAACCGCAACGATCGTAGATGGTACTCCCGAGAAATGTCCGGGTTGCAACCATCAGGGAGGACGGAGCATGGCCGGCCCCACCGCCACGGATCGTCCCAGACTGCTCGTTCCCGCGCTCGGTTCTCTCTATCGGACCCTCGATCCCGCCATGGATGCGCTGGTCCGGGTCACCGTCGGCCTGTCGCTGGTACCGCACGGCATGCAGAAGCTGTTCGGTGCCTTCGGCGGCGGCGGTCTGTCGGGCACGGCCGGGTTTCTGGAAAGCATCGGTTACAGCCCGGGCTTGCTGTGGGCGCTGCTGCTCGGCAGCCTCGAGTTCTTCGGCGGCATCGCCCTGGCGCTGGGCTTCCTCACCCGGCCGATCGCGGCGTTGGTACTGATCTTCATGCTCAATGCCATCGTCTATCATTGGCCCAACGGCTATTTCTGGAACAAACTCGGCTTCGAGTTCCCGCTGTTCTGGGCGGCGATGTGCGTGTTCCTGCTGGTGCGCGGCGGTGGCCGCTTTTCGCTCGACCGTCTCCTCGGCCGCGAGATCTAGCGCAGTTCCGGCCGCGTCACCCGGCGCAGGGTCAGATTGATGCGCCCGCCGCCGGGAACCAGATCGCTCGTTTCCGGCAGGATCCGGTCGATGCCGTGATAGGCGAGGCGGGCGGGACCGCCCATCACCAGCACATCGCCGCTTTCCAGCAGCAGGCGCCGGGTGGGATCGCGGCGCCGCCGCCCGCCCATCCGGAACCAGGCCGCACAGCCCAGCGACACCGACAGGATCGGGGCCGCGAACTCGTTCTCGTCGCGGTCCTGATGGAGGCCGAGTTTGGCGCCCGGCCGGTAGAGATTGACCAGGCAGCATTCGGGCGGGTGGGGGTAGCCGGCCAGTTCTTCCCAGAGCTCGAGCAGTGTCGCCGGGATCGGCGGCCAGCGCCGGCCGGTGTCGGGATGGGTGGGGCTGTAGCGGTAGCCCTGCACATCGCTGATCCAGCCCAGCGGGCCGAGATTGCACATCCGCACCGACAGGGGCCGGCCACTCATCGGCATCACCGGCTGGAACCAGCCCGCCTCCTCCACCCGGGCGAGCACCTCGTCGAGGAGCCGCCGCTGGGTCCGCGGCGAGAGATGGCCCGGCAGATGGCGGAAGCCCTCGGGAAGTTCCCGGGCCATGTTCGCGTCCGTTCGCTGCATGGCTCTGATATGGCGAAGCATCGTTTGTCGACAAGCGACCCCCTTGCCCGGACCCCGCGGTTTCGCCATTCTCCGGCCGCAACCGAGGGAACGAGGATGACACGCGATTTGTGGCTGGACGATTTCCGTCCCGGCCAGCGTTTCAAGACAGAGGGCGCCACCCTGAGCGAAGGGCAGATCATGGCCTTCGCCTTCGAATGGGATCCGCAGCCCTTCCACATCGATAAGCTGGCGGCGGCCGAGAGCCCCTATGGCGGCATCATCGCCAGCGGCTTTCACACCCTGCTGGTCGCCTTTCGCCTGATCCTCCAGGAGCGCATCTTCAATGCCGCCTCGATGGGTTCGCCGGGCATGGAGGAGATCCGCTGGCTGCTGCCGGTGCGGCCCGACGACACCCTCCATGTGGAGGCCGAGGTGCTGGAGGTTCGACCCTCGAAGAGCCGTCCCGACCGGGGCACGGCGCGCATCGCCTATGCCGTCTCGAACCAGCACGGCGAAACGGTGATGACCTTCACCGTCACGCATATTCTCAGGCGTGCGGCAGCGGGCCGGAGCGACTGAGAACACAGCCATGCTCGAACTTCTGTTCAGCTTCGAGGCGTGGGCGAGTCTGCTCACCCTCACCGCGCTCGAAATCGTTCTCGGCATCGACAACATCATCTTCCTGTCGATCGTCACCGGTGGTCTGCCGCTGCATCAGCAGGCCTTCGCCCGGCGGCTCGGCCTCGGCCTGGCACTGCTGCTGCGGGTGCTGCTGCTGTTCTCCATCAGCTGGATCATCGGCCTCACCCAGCCGGCCTTTGCGATCTTCGGCTGGGTGGTGTCCTGGCGCGACATCGTGCTCGGCCTCGGCGGCCTCTTCCTGCTCGGCAAGGCGACCATCGAGATCCACGAGATGACCGAGGGCCGCAGCGAGGAATCGCGGCCGGGGACCACCACCATGACCGCCGCCATCTTCCAGATCGCCCTGCTGGACGTGGTGTTCTCGCTGGACTCCGTGATCACCGCGGTGGGCATGGCCGACGATATCGAGATCATGGTCACCGCCGTGGTGATCGCCATGGGGGTGATGCTGGTGGCTGCCGAACCCACCAGCCGCTTCGTCAACGCCCATCCCTCGGTCAAGATGCTGGCGCTGGGCTTTCTGCTGCTGATCGGCATGGCGCTGGTGGGCGATGCCCTGCAGTTCCACATCCCGCGGGGATATCTCTATTTCGCCATCGCCTTCTCGGCCCTGGTGGAGGCGCTCAACCTGCTGGCGGCGCGCGCCCGCGAACGCCGGCAGCAGGCGGAGGCGGCGAAGCCCGCCGAGCCGGTCGAGCCGGCTCCGCAAAACCCTGCCCGGGCCGAGGATCGGGAGCGCGAGCACGCGGCCGCGGAGCAGGAGGCGGCGCCGGCGGATCCGGAGCGCGATCCCGCCGAACGCTGATGTCGCCTTCGCGACGGCCGGTGTCGCGCGTGCTCCCGAGCGAGACGGGCGCCCATGATAGAGGCTGCAGGCCCCGACCGGTGGCAGGCTGCGGCGAAGGAGAATGCGGATGGCACGCGAGGGACGCAGGGGCGGGCGCGCGGCACGGCGCGAGGCGCGCGGCCGGCCGGAGATCGGCATGCTGCCGCCGCTCGAACGCGGCATCCCCCTTTTCGAGGTTCTCGACGAGGAGCGTCTGGAGCGTCTGCACCAGGCCTCCATGCGGATCCTCGAGGAAACCGGCATCGCCTTTCAGGACGGCGAGGCGATCGCCATCTGGCGGCACGCCGGGGCGGCGATCGACGGCTGGCGGGTGCGCATTCCCCGGGAACTCCTCCTCGAGCTGGTGGCCAGGGCGCCCGCGGAATTCACCATCCATGCCCGCAATCCCGAGCGCTCGCTGGAGATCGGCGGCGCGCGGACGGTCTTCTTTCCCACCTACGGCTCGCCCTTCGTGCGCATGTTCGACGGCGAGCGCCGCTACGGCACCCTCGAGGATCTCGCCGTCTTCCACAAGCTGGCCTTTCTGAGCCCGGCCCTGCACGGTACCGGGGCGGTCACCTGCGAGCCGGTCGATGTGCCGGTACCGCGCCGGCATCTGCAGGTCACCCTGTCCGCCATCCGCCATTCCGACAAGGTGTTCATGGGCCCGGTGACGGCACCCGAGCGGGCCGAGGATGCGGTGCGCATGGCCGAAATCCTGTTCGGCGAGGCGTTCGTCGCCGCCAATCCGGTGATGGTGGCGCTGGTCAACTGCAACTCGCCGCTGGTCTGGGACGAGACCATGCTGGGTGCGCTCAAGGTCTATGCCCGCGCCGGCCAGCCGGTGATCGTCAGCCCCTTCACCATGGCCGGCGCCAACACCCCGGCCTCGGCACCGGCCACCGTCGCCCAGCTCAATGCCGAGGCCCTGGCCGGGATCGCCTTCGCCCAGCTCTGCCGACCGGGCTGCCCGATGATCTACGGCAATTTCCTGGCTGCGGTGTCGATGAAATCCGGCGCGCCGATGGCCGGCACCGGCGAGCTGGCGCTGATGAACCTGATGATCGGCCAGCTCGCGCGCCGCTACGGTCTGCCCTGGCGCTCCTCGGGGATGCTCACCGGCAGCAAGATCACCGACGCCCAGGCCGGCTACGAGAGCGCCTTCAACATGCTGCCCATCCTGCTGGCCGGCTGCAACCTGGTGATGCACACTGCGGGCTGGACCGAGGCCGGGCTCACCGCCAGTGTCGCCAAGTTCCTGCTCGATGCCGAGCAGATGGCCATGCTCCACCGCTTCGGGCAGGGAGCGAGCTTTTCCGATTTCGATGCCGCCATCGCCGCCATCGCGGAGGTCGGGCCGGGCGGCCATTTCTTCGGCACCGCGCATACCCGGGAGCACTTCCAGGCCGCCTTCTTCATGGCCGAGCTGTTC
>CAYYZI010000318.1:0-4186 GCA_964475675.1 uncultured Geminicoccaceae bacterium | reverse complement strand
GATGGCGCAGATGCAGATGGGCGATCTTCTCGCCGCGCCGGCGGCGGGTGGTGACCGCCCGGCTGATCGGCCCGTAGGTGCTGCCCCAGCCGACCACGCAGATGCAGTCGTCGGGATCGCCCTGCTCCAGCCCCTGCTCGGGGATGTCCTCGGCGACCTTGAGCACCTTGTTCCAGCGCAGCTCGGTCATCCGCTGGTGGTTGTCGGGATCGTAGGACACCTCGCCGGTCTCGTGCTGCTTCTCGAGACCGCCGATCCTGTGCTGCAGGCCGGGTGTGCCGGGCCGGACCCAGGGCCGGACCAGACGGTCGTCCCGGGCATAGGGCGCGAAACCCTCGGGCTCGGTGCGGAAGCGCACCGGAAAATCGGGCGTGGCGTCGAGGTCGGGAATGCGCCAGGGCTCGGCGGCATTGGCCAGAAACCCGTCGGACAGCAGCATCACCGGGGTCATGTGCTGGACCGCGATGCGCACCGCCTCGCGGGCCATCTCGAAGCAGTCGACCGGGCTGGCGGCGGCCAGCACCACCACCGGGGCGTCGCCGTTGCGGCCGTAGAGGGCCTGCAGCAGATCGGACTGCTCGGTCTTGGTCGGCATGCCGGTCGAGGGGCCGGCCCGCTGGGTGTTGACGATGACCAGCGGCAGCTCGGTCATCACCGCCAGGCCGATGGCCTCGGTCTTGAGCGAGATGCCCGGCCCCGAGCTCGACGTGACCCCCAGCGCGCCCCCATAAGAAGCGCCGATGGCGGCACAGATGGCGGCGATCTCGTCTTCGGCCTGGAAGGTGGTGACACCGTAGGCCCGGAGCTTCGCCAGGACGTGCAGGAGCGGCGATGCGGGAGTGATCGGATAGGAGCAGAAGGTCATCTGCAGGCCCGCCTTGCGGGCCCCGTCGAGGAGACCGAAGGCCAGCGCTTCGGAGCCGGTCACCGCCCGGTAGAGACCGGGAGCGATATGCGCCGGCGGCACGTGGAAGGCCGGAAGCTGCGGCAGCTCGGCGGTCTCGCCGAGGGCATGGCCGGCCTTCAGCGCGGCGATGTTGGCCTCGCAGATCTGCGGCTTCTTCGCGAACTTCTCGCGGGTCCATTCGATCACCGGATCGAGATCCCGATCGAACATCCAGAAGATCAAGCCGAGGGCGAAGAAGTTCTTGCAGCGCAGCTGCTCGCGCGAGGTGAGACCGGTGTGGGCCACCGCCCGCTTGGTCAGGCCGGAGATGTCCAGCGCCACCACCCGGTAGGCGTCGAGGGTGCCGTCCTCGCGCGGGTCCTCGGTGAAGCCGGCCTTGCGGAGATTGCGTTCGGTGAAGCTGCCGACATCCAGGATCACCACCGTGCCGGGCCGCAGATCGGCGAGATTGACCTTGAGGGCGGCCGGGTTGAGGGCCACCAGCACATCCGGCCGATCGCCGATGGTGCGGATCTCACGCCCGCCGAAATGGATCTGGAAGGCGGAGACGCCGTAGGTGGTGCCGGCCGGAGCGCGAATCTCCGCCGGGAAGTCAGGAAAGGTGGTGAGATCGTGATGGGCCAGCGCCGTCGACAGCGTGAACAGGCTGCCGGTGAGCTGCACGCCATCGCCGCTGTCTCCGGCGAACCGGACCACTGCGGTCTCCAGTGGCTGGCGCAGCCTTTCCTCTTCGCCGGTCTCCTCCAACGCCTTGTCGACAACCGCCATCTTGTGCTTCCCGGTACGCTGTGATCTCGCTAAGCTTCGCCGGATGGCCGCAAGGCGTGCCCGCTCCGGCGGCGGTCCGGCCGCAGCCCTCCCGCTGGCGGCTCCCGTGCAGCGAACAATCGAGGCCGGCGGGCATCCGTCAACCTCGAAATGGCCACCCCGCGATCCCGGTCAAGTCCGGATTCCCCGATGAAGCACGCATTGCTGCCCGAAGATCCCGCGACCCTGCAGCGGCTGGCCGCCACGGCCAGTGTCACGGTCGCCGTTTGTCTGGCCGGACTCAAGCTGCTTGCGTCGATATTGACCGGCTCGCTGGCCCTGCTTTCCTCGACCATCGACAGTCTCACCGACATCGTCGCCTCCAGCGTCACCTTCCTCAGCGTGCGGGTCAGCCAGCAGCCACCCGATCGCAGCCACCGCTTCGGCCATGGCAAGGCCGAGGCACTGAGCGCGCTGGCCCAGGCGGCGCTGGTGCTGGGCGCCGCCCTGTTCATCCTGGTCGAGGGTCTGCAGCGGCTGCTCGCTCCCCAGCCGATCCGCGCCAGCGGCTTCGGCATGCTGGTGATGGTGGTGGCGATCCTGGTGACCATCGCCCTGCTGGCCCTGCAGCGTCACGTTGTCGCGCGTACCGGATCCCAGGCCATCGCCGCCGATGCGGTCCATTACCGGGCGGATTTCCTGACCAACTTCGCCACCCTGCTGTCGCTGGCCACCGCCCGCTTCGAGGGCTGGCTGTGGCTCGATCCGGTGGTCGCGGCATGGATCGCCCTCTATCTCGCCTGGCATGCCGGGCAGATCGGCAAGAGCGCGATCGACGTGCTGATGGACCGCGAACTGCCGGCGCCGGCGCGACATCGGATTCTGGAGATCGTCCGCGCCAACCGCGAGGTGCGCGGCGTCCACGATCTGCGGACCCGTCAGGCCGGCCACACGGTGTTCATCGAGATGCATGTCGAACTCGACCCCGAGATCACCGTGCGCGCCGCCCACGACATCGCCGACGCCCTGGAAAAGCAGCTCGAGCGGGCGTTTCCCGGGGCCGAGATCCTTATCCATCAGGAGCCGGCGGGGATCGAGGACCATCGTCTCGACCATGTCATCGATGCCAGGCACGGGCGCTGAAGGCGGCGCTGCACGGGAATGTGAATCGGCGTGCGCTGCTTTTCCCCGCCGCGCGAATAGAATGCTCCCCGTCCCCAGCGACCCGGAAATGCGCATGCCCCGAACCCGCGCCGTCCTCGCCCGCCTGCTGCCGGCTCTCCCGGCTCTCCTGCTGCCGCTTTTGGCCGCCGTCGCCGCGCAGGCGGCGGTGGTGACGGTGACCATGGTCACCGACGGACCCAACGGCCGCTTCCGCTTCGAGCCCTCGGTCGTCCGCATCCAGCCCGGCGACACGGTACGCTTCGTCGCCCACGACCCGATCCACGCCACCAAGAGCGTGCCGGGAATGATGCCGGAGGGCGCCAGCCCCTGGTGGGGCCAAATGGGCAGGCCGCTCGAAGTCACCTTCACGGTGCCCGGGGTCTACGGCTTCAAATGTCCCTCCCACTACACGGTGGGCATGGTGGGTCTGATCATCGTCGGCGATGCCGCACCCAACCTGCGCCGGGCGCGATCGGTGCGCCATCCACGGATGGCCCAGCAGACCTTCGATCGGCTGTTCACCGCCATCGCATGCACGGAGGCCGCGGGCGGCGGCGTCTGCGGCGGACGCTAATCGCCGGTACCGCCGCTGGTGGTCGCTGCCGGGCCGAAGCGGAAATAGACCTCGACCCGCCGGTTGCGGCGGCGCCCTTCGGCATCGTCATTGGAAGCCAGCGGCCGTTCCTCGCCATAGCCGACCGCCTCCAGCCGGTCGGCGGCGATGCCGTGGCGTTCGATCAGCAGCCGTCGCACCTCTTCGGCCCGGGCTTGCGACAGGGAGCGGTTGTATTCGGCATCGCCGGCAGCGTCGGTATGGCCGGCGATGGTCGCATGCAGGCCTTCGAAGCGCTGCAGGAGATCGGCCAGACGGGCCAGCACGGGCATCGATTCGGCGGTGAGGTCGGCGCTGTCGAAGGCGAAATGCACATTCTCCAGCACTGTCACCAGCCCACCCCGGCCGTCCTCGCGCAAGGCAAAGCCGAGGGCCGCGGCGGCCTCGACCACCGATCCCCGGTCGGGCGGCGCGGGACCGCGCAGTACCGAGGCCGGGATGGTCTTGCGGTTGGCGGCCGGGGCCGTCTCACCGGCGCCGGTCGCCGCCTCGGGGGCCGGTGCGGCCTCTGCGGTCGCCTGCTCCGACAAGGGCTCGGCGCTGGTCGCCGCTGCCGCCTGGGCAGGCCCTGGCGGCGAGGCTTCGGGCACCGGTTCCGGCGCCGGCGCCGGCAGTTTTTTCGCGGGTTCGGCGGGCTCCGGCGCGGCCGTCGTGGCTGCCTCGGGCGTCGGCTCGAAGCGCAGGCGCAGCGCTTCCAGGATGCGCCGGTAGCGTGCGGCCAGGGCTTCCGCCTCGGCCCGGGCCTGCGACAGTTC
>CAYYZI010000317.1:0-4203 GCA_964475675.1 uncultured Geminicoccaceae bacterium | reverse complement strand
GGGGCCGGACGGCCGGAAGCCAGCTTCCTGCTGGAGACCCTGGTCGACAAGGCGGCTCGCGAGCTGGGCATGGATCCGGCCGAGATCCGGCGCCGGAACTTCATCCCCAAGGATGCCTTCCCCTACCAGACGCCGGTGGCGCTGACCTACGACACGGGCGATTACGAGGCGACCCTCGACCGTGCTCTGGAGCTCGCCGACTACAAGGGTTTCCCGGCGAGAAAGGCGGAGGCGGCGAAGCGCGGCAAGCTCCGCGGCATCGGCCTCTCCTGCTACATCGAGGCCTGCGGCATCGCCCCCTCGCAGGTGGCCATCTCGCTGGGTGCCGGGGTCGGTCTCTGGGAAAGTGCCCGGATCCGCTGCACCCATACCGGCAAGGTCCAGGTGCTGACCGGGGCGCACAGCCACGGCCAGGGCCACGAGACCACCTTCAGCCAGCTCGTCGCCGAACGGCTCGGCGTGCCCTACGAGGATGTCGAGGTGATCCACGGCGATACCGCCGTCACCCCGATCGGCATGGGCACCTACGGCTCGCGCTCGCTGGCGGTGGGCGGCGAGGCGATCATGAAGGCCTGCGACAAGCTGGTCGCCAAGGGCGCCAAGATCGCCGCCCATCTGCTGGAGGCCTCGGAGGCCGATATCGAGTTCAAGGAAGGCGTGTACCGGGTCAAGGGCACCGATAAGCAAAAGAGCATCCAGGAGGTAATCTTCACCGCATACGTGCCGGCGACATACCCCGAAGGCGTCGAGCCGGGGATGGACGAGAGCGCCTTCTTCGATCCGCCCAACTTCACCTATCCGGCAGGGACCTATGTATGCGAGCTCGAGGTCGATCCCGATCTCGGTACCGTCTCCATCGAGAAGTTCGTGGCGGTCGACGATTTCGGCCGGGTGATCAATCCGATGGTGGTCGAGGGCCAGGTCCATGGCGGCCTCGCCCAGGGCATCGGCCAGGCCCTGCTCGAGGGTGCGGTGTACGACGAGACCGGCCAGCTTCTGACCGGGTCCTACATGGATTACTGCATGCCGCGGGCGGACAATCTGCCGAGTTTCGAGGTCCATACCGCGCCGGGCACGCCGACGGCGACCAACTCGATGGGCGTCAAGGGCTGCGGCGAGGCCGGGGCGATCGGGGCGCCGGCCGCCATCATCAATGCCCTCACCGACGCCATCGGCCAGCGGGTGGAGATGCCGGCGACGCCGGAGAAGATCTGGCGGGCGATCCAGGCCTCGCCCGTGCCGCAGGCGGCGGAATAGAGAGACAAGGGGAGCGCAGATGTACAACTTCAACTATCACCGGCCGCAGACACTCGCCGAAGTGGCGCAGCTGCTGGCGGCCAACGAGGATGCCAAGCTCCTGGCCGGGGGCCAGACCTTCATCCCGACCCTCAAGCAGCGCTTGGCCCAGCCCAGCGATCTCGTCGATCTTTCGGGCATCGGCGAGCTCAAGGGCATCCGCGAAGAAAATGGCGGCGTGACCATCGGGGCGATGACCCCGCATGCCGAGGTGGCCGCCTCCGAGCTGGTGCGCCGCATCGTCCCCGCGCTCGCGGATCTGGCCGAGACCATCGGCGATCCGCAGGTCCGCAATCGCGGCACGCTGGGCGGCTCGATCAGCAACAACGACCCGGCCGCCGACTATCCGGCCGGGCTGGTCGGGCTCGGGGCCACGGTGCGCACCAGCAAGCGCGAGATCGGTGCCGAGGATTTCTTCACCGGCATGTTCGAGACCGCCCTCGAGGAGGACGAGATCGTCACCTCGGTGCATTTCCCGCGACCGGAGAAGGCGGCCTACGCCAAGTTCCCCAATCCGGCCTCGCGCTACGCGGTGGTCGGGGTGTTCGTGGCCAGGACCGCGGGCGGGGTGCGGGTAGCGGTCACCGGGGCCGGCCCCTGCGTGTTCCGGGCCACGGATCTCGAGAATGCCCTGTCCGCCAATTTCGCCCCGGAGGCCGTCGACGGTGTGACGATCGACGCCGACGGGCTCAACGAGGACATCCACGCCAGCGCCGATTACCGTGCCCATCTGATCAAGGTGATGGCCAGGCGCGCGGTGGCCGCCGCCGGCTGAGAGCCGCACCGGACAGCACAAGCGGGGACGGGCCGGCAGCGCTGCCGGCCCGTTTTCCTTGACGCTCAGAAACCTTGGCGCTGCAGGCGCAGGGCGAAGGCGGCGGCAGCCAGCCCGGCCAGTGCCCCCGCCGCACCGCGGCCGAAATCCGCGAGATCGTCGAGACCGATGCCGGCTCCGAAGATCTGGGCGAGCTCGATCGCGGCCATCAGCGAGACGACCAGCAGAGCCCGCAACCAGAGCGGATCCCGCTGCCGGGCGAGGGCCGCGAGAAAGCCGATGGCGAACCCCGAGACCGGCCGCAGCCACTGCGCGTCGGCAGGAATTCCTCCTCTCTGCGGCAGCAGATCGAGCACCAGGACGAGCGCCATGCCGGCCAGCAGCAGGAGCGCCGGCGGCCGCCAATGGGCGCCCTGCCAGAAGCGCCATCCGGCCACCGCCAGCCACAACCCCCAGCCGGCCGCCAGCGACAGGCGCAGGAGGGTGAAACCGGCCCGCTCCTGCAGCCAGTAGAGCTCGACCCGCTGCACCAGCATGCTGCCGCGCGCCCCGGTGATCAGCAGGGCGACGCCCACCTGCTTGCGCTTTTCGGGAATGCGCACATCCATGCCGTAGCTGCGCATCGGCGCCGGCCCGAACAGGCGGACCACCGGCCGACCGTTGAAGCGATAGGGCCCCGAGGGGCGGTCGGCGGCGGCGATCAGCCGGGCTCCCCGATACTCCCCGGGCAGCGCATCCAGCTCGGGAACCGCCAGTCTGCCGCGGACTCGCATCGCATCGGCATCCCCGGGACGCTCGAGGATCTGGGCGATGCCCACCTTCTCGCTGCGACGGCGGGCGGTGATCCGCAACCCCTCGGCGCTGCGGGTGATGCTGCCGGCCCGGCCGATGCGGCGCCAGCCCTCGGGCGCGGCCTCCCCCTCCCCCATCCGCAGCTCGGGATTGACGAGCTGCTGCCCGCCCAGAACGGCGTAGCGCGGCAGCAGTCCGAACAGCGCGGCGCTGGCCAGGATCAGGAGGATGGCGGCGATCGCCGGCAGGGAGGGTCGTGGACGGACGTTCGGCACTCCGTTAAGAAACGCGACAGATCGCCCGGACATGCTCGAATGGCGGGCGCCGCGTCCCTATCTTCCAGTTGACGATGGCACCCTTCCGCTCGGGTCGGCCTCCACTCCGCATTCGGGATCCAGTCGACATCATGGACACTCTGCCCGCCTCCATCGACGAAACCCTCGAGCTCCTGCGCCACGGCAACTATGTCGCCGACCGCCCCCTCGCGACAACGCTTTTCCTCTCCCTCAAGCTGGAGCGGCCGCTGTTTCTGGAGGGCGAAGCCGGGGTCGGCAAGACCGAGATCGGCAAGGTGCTTTCCGAGACCCTCGGGCGGAGGCTGATCCGCCTGCAGTGTTACAAGGGCCTCGACATCGCCTCGGCCGTCTACGAGTGGAACTATCAGCGGCAGATGCTGGAGATCCGCCTCGCCGAGGCCGCCGGCGAGGCCAATCGCGAGGCCCTGGCCCGGGACATCTTCGACGAGCGCTTCCTGATCCGCCGGCCGCTGCTGCAGGCGCTCGAGCCGCAGGAGGGCGGGCCGCCGGTGCTGCTGATCGACGAGCTCGACCGCACCGACGAGCCGTTCGAGGCCTTCCTGCTCGAGGTGCTCTCCGACTACCAGATCACCATCCCCGAGATCGGCACCATCCGCGCCGAGCAGCCGCCGATCGTGGTGATCACCTCCAACCGCACCCGCGAGGTCCACGACGCCCTCAAGCGGCGCTGCTTCTACCACTGGCTCGACTATCCCTCGGCCGAGCGGGAACTGGAGATCATCCGGGTGCGGGTACCGGGCATCGAGGAGCGGCTGTCGCGCAGGATCGTGGCCTTCGTCCAGGCGCTCAGGGAGCGCGATCTGTTCAAGCTTCCCGGAGTCGCCGAAACCCTGGACTGGGCCCGGGCGCTTTCCACCCTGGACGTGCTGGAGATCACCCCCGAGGTGATCAACGACACCCTCGGCACGCTGCTCAAATATCAGGACGACATCGCCCGCATCCGGGGTTCCGAGGCGGCGCGCATTCTCGAGGAAATCAATATCCGGCTGGCACAGGAACAGGAAAAGGCGTGAACGACACTCT
>CAYYZI010000316.1:0-4216 GCA_964475675.1 uncultured Geminicoccaceae bacterium | reverse complement strand
GCGAGAATCCCTATGGCGAGGCCCCGGCGGCCAACCCCCGCAACATCCGTCAGGCGATGAACGCCGTCGATCCGCGCGAACGCGCCCTGATCGGCGCCGCCTGGTACGCCGGTTTTCTGGCGAGGGTGACCGAGAACGGCCCCGATATCGTGACCATGGCCGCGCCGGTGGGGGCCGCCGGCATCGTCTTTTCCGGACATGGCTGGAACCAGCCCTGGTTCGACGAGGCCGATGCCCTCGTCTATCCGAAATACCATGTGCTGCGCGGCTTTGCCCGGCTCGCCGGCGCCCCGTTGTTGACCATCACCAATCCGGCGCCGACCCGGGTCCTGGCCTTTGCCGCCGAGACCGCCCGGGGCCGCGAGGCCTGGCTCGCCAATCTCGGCGGCGAGCCCCTCGCCCTCGAACTCGAAGGGCTCGGGGCGCGGGTCGAAGCGACGCTTCTCGATCGCGACCGCTTCGAGCTGGCCTGCTTCGATCCCGAGGCATTCGACGAAAGCGGCCGGACGGTCGTGGCGGGCGCCCTCGAGCTCGGCCCGTACGCGGTCGCCCGCCTGCGCGGGCAGTGAACGAGAGCGGCACGGGTGGCCGGAACAGGCCCGGCGGTCACGCCGAAGGGGCGGGAAACAGGGTGCGGTCGGCGGCATCGAACAGATAGGCCTGGCGCGGGGCGAAATGCAGGCTGCAGGGCGTGCCCGGGGAAAGCTCGCGCTCGCCGGCGGTGATCGCCACCACCCGCTCGCCACCGGGCAGCCGCACATGCACCTGGCTCTCGGCGCCGAGGCGCTCGACCACGAAGATCTCGCCGCGAAGCGCGGGCGCCTCTTCCGCGGCCGGCACCCGCAGCTCGAGATGCTCGGGACGGATGCCGAGGGTGCGGGGCTCGCCGTTGCTGGCGGCGGCCGGAAGCGACAGCGGGGAGCCGCCGGGAAGCTGCAGCGTCAGCCCGTCTCCCTCCCTTCCTTTCGCCGTCACCTCCAGAAAGTTCATCTTGGGCGAGCCGATGAAGCCGGCCACGAAGCGGTTGGCGGGGCGACGGTAGAGCTCCAGCGGCGGACCGATCTGCTGCACCCGCCCGTCGCGCAGCACGACGATGCGGTCGGCCATGGTCATCGCCTCTTCCTGGTCGTGGGTGACATAGACCATGGTCGCCCCGAGCTCGCGATGCAGGCGATGGATCTCGACCCGCATCTGCACCCGGAGCTCGGCATCGAGATTGGACAGCGGCTCGTCGAACAGGAACACCCGCGGTTCCTTGACGATCGCCCGGCCGATCGCCACCCGCTGGCGCTGCCCGCCGGAAAGCTGGCGGGGCTTGCGGGCCAGCAGGTCCTCGATCTGCAGAATCGACGCCGCCCGCCGCACCCGGGCATCGATCTCGGCTCGCGGCCGGCCCGCCATCTTCAGCCCCAGCGCCATGTTGTCGTAGACCGAAAGATGCGGATAGAGGGCGTAGGACTGGAACACCATGGCCACGCCGCGATCCGCCGGCTCGACATCGTTGACCACCTCGCCGCCGATGCGCACGGCGCCGGCCGAGAGGTCCTCGAGCCCGGCAATCAGACGCAGCAGGGTGGATTTGCCGCAGCCCGAGGGACCGACGAAGACCACGAACTCGCGGTCGCCGACGGTCAGGGACACGTCTTCGAGCACCGGCGCACGGTCGAACCGCTTGCCCACCCCTTCGAGGACGACCTCCGCCATCTCCGGCCCGGCGCCTCCCTGCTGTCTGGACATTTGTTTCGCTGACACGTATTTCGTTCACAAAGCCCGCTGTCAAGCAGCAGCGACGGCCGCCCGGCGGCCGGCAACGGCGGAAAGGGAGGCAATTCTCGGTGCAGGCGGTCCTGCTCGAAGCCCCGCGCACGGTGCGCGTCGCCACCGTCGAGGATCCTGTTCCCTCCGCGGAAGAGCTGCTGCTGGAAGTGGCGGCGGTCGGCATCTGCGGCAGCGATCTCCACTACTATCTGGAAGGGGCCATCGGCAGCCAGGCGGCCTGCGCCGGCTTCATCCCCGGTCACGAATTCGCCTGCCGGGTGATCGACCCGCGCGGCGCCGAGCACGGCTTCCCGCTGGGCTGCCTGGTCGCCGTGGATCCCGCCCGCCCCTGCGGTGCCTGCGAATGGTGCCATGCCGGCGACCCCAATCTCTGCCCGGAAGTGGTTTTCAAGGGCGTGCCGCCGCATGCGGGCGCCATGGCCGAACGCATCACCGCCCCGGTTCCGTGCCTGTTCCGCATGCCGGAGGAGTTCGACGAGATCGACGCCTTGATGCTGGAACCGCTGGGCGTCGCCATCCATGCGGTGGGTCTGGTGCGGCCGCGGCTCCTCGAGAGCTGTGCCGTGCTCGGCCTCGGACCGATCGGCCTCCTGCTGCTGCAGGTGGCGCAATGTGCCGGCGCGGCGCCGCTGCTGGCGGTCGATCCGGTGGCGGAGCGGCGCGAGGCGGCGCTCGAGCTGGGCGCCGAGCAGGCCTTCGCCGATGTCGCGGACCTGCTGGAGGCGACCGGCGGACGGGGCACCGATCTCGTCCTCGAGGCCACCGATTCCGCGGAGGGTTTCGAGGCCGCGGCCACCGCCGCCCGCATCGGCGGACGGGTGGTGCTGGTGGGCATTCCCGAAGGCAACCGCTACGGCCTCGACGCCGCCCTCGGCCGCCGCAAGGGGCTCACCGTCCGCTTCTCGCGGCGGATGGGGCATGTCTACCCCATGGCCATCGATCTGGTGCGGCGGCGGCAGGTCGATGTGCGCCGCATCGTCACCCACCGTTTTCCGCTGGCACGGGCCGAGGAGGCCTTCGCCATGCAGGCCGGACGTCGCGACGGCATCCTCAAGGCGGCCCTCTATCCGAACGGAACCGTGATCTCGGAAAGCAATACAACCAACCAGGGAGGTTTGTCATGAAACGACGCGATCTGCTGGCGGCGAGTACCGCGCTGGCGCTCATCATGGCCGCGGCCGGCGGCGCTTCGGCCTGGACCCTCGAGGAGGCTGCGGCCCCCTACAAGGGGGTCACCATCAAGGCCCTGTTCCTCGACCGGCCCGGCTACCGGGCGGCCATCGAGATCCTGCCCGAGTTCGAGAAGCGGACGGGCATCGATGTCACCTGGGAGATCCTGCCCTACGAGAACAGCCGCGAGCGCGAGGTGCTCGATTTCACCGGCGGCACCCAGGAATTCGACGTGGTGCTGATCGACGTGGTGTGGATCGGCGAATTCGCCGATTCCGGCTGGGTCGTGCCGATGGAGGAGTTCTACAAGGATCCGAAACTGGCCGATCCGGATCTCAACCTCGAAGGCTTCTTCCCGATCCTGCTGGAGAGCTTCGGCACCTGGGACGGCAAGATCTACGGCCTGCCCTTCGACAACTATTCGGGCCTCCTGTTCTACAACAAGTGCCAGCTCGAGGAGGCCGGCTTCAGCGGTCCGCCCGAGACCTGGGAACAGCTCCTGAACGAATACGGGCCCAAGCTCACCAAGCCCGAAGAGAACCGCTACGCCTTCGCATTGCAGTCGCGGCGCGGCGAGACCCAGTCGGCGGACAGCTTCATGCGCGTGCTCTGGCCGTTCGGCGGCTCGCTCCTCGACGAGAACTTCCGCTCCAATCTGCTGTCGCCGGAGAGCCAGGCGGGCCTCAAGTTCCGTCAGGACCTGATGCAGTACATGCCGCCCGGCATCGTCGATTACGACCATTCCGAGGCCGTCAATGCCCTGGCCCAGGGCCGCGTGTCGATGATCACCGAATGGTCCGCCTTCTACGGGACCCTGACCGATCCCGAGCAGTCGAAGATCGTCGACTGTCTGGCAGTGGCGCCCGAGCCCAAGGGGCCGGCCGGCCTCAAGCCGGCACTGGGCGGCTTCTCCCTCGGGGTCAGCGCCTTCTCCGATCCCGCCAAGCAGGCGGCGGCCTGGCTGTTCATCCAGTGGGTGACGAGCGAGGCCAAGGCCAAGGACTACATCCTGGCCGGCGGCGTGTCGGGGCGGATGAAGCCCTACGAGGATCCGGCGATCAAGAGCAAGTATCTCTACGTCGAGCCGATGGTCCTCTCTTGGCAGGGCGGCGTGCCCGATTTCCGCCCCCGCTTTCCCGAATGGCCGGCGATTTCCGAGATCATCGCCGAATGGGGCACCAAGATGATGCTGGGCGAGGTCACCACCGTGGAGGGTGCGAAGGAGATCGGCACCCGCATGGAGGCCATTCTCGATCAGGCGGGTTAC
>CAYYZI010000315.1:0-4222 GCA_964475675.1 uncultured Geminicoccaceae bacterium | reverse complement strand
CCCTCGGCCGGACGGCCGACGAGGACCGTGCAGGCGCCGCAGTCGCCTTCGGCGCAGCCCTCCTTGGTACCGCGGCGATGCTCGACGCGGCGCAGATATTCGAGCACCGTCAGGGTCGGCTCGACTTCCGCGAGTTCGCGTGGCGCCGGGCCCAGCAGAAAGCGCAGCCGGCGGCGCAAGGCTCAGCTTCCCCGGTAGGTGGAATAGCCATAGGCCGAGAGCAGCAGCGGCACGTGATAGTGCCGCGACGGGTCGGTAACGGCGAAGCGGACCGGAATCTCCTCCAGAAACAGGGGTTTGCCCACCTGGATGTGTTCGGCGCGCAGATAGTCGCCGGCGCGGAAGACCAGCTCGTAGATCCCGGCCAGAAAGGCCTCCTCTTCCAAAAGCGGCTGGTCGAGGCGGCCATCGGCATTGGTGAAGAGGCTGGCGAGATGGACGCGCTCCGCGCCCTCGATCCGATAGAGCTCGATCCTGAGCCCGCAGGCCGGGCAGCCCCGGACGAGATCGAGGACATGGGTCGTCAGTCGGCCTCCCTGCGCCACCACCTTCTCCCTGTCGAAACCGCGCCGCCTTGCGCCCCTGGACGATGATGACCACAATGCGGATACCGTCAAGCTTGCTGCGCCAGAGGACAGGCAGATGGGCCGACGCGATCGCCTTCCCGATTTTCCCTACCGGTTCGTCGTGCGTCCGCTGACGCCCGAGGAAGGCGGTGGCTATCTGGTCGAGTTCCCCGACCTTCCCGGATGCATGGCGGACGGCGATACCCTCGAGGAAGCCCTGCGCAACGCCGAGGACGCGATGCGCTGCTGGCTGGAGGCCTCGCGCGAAGCCGGCCGTCCCGTGCCCGAGCCGCAGACGGCGGCAGTCTCGTGAGGCCCGCGACGGCTACGAAATGTTCATGAGAGTCCTTGACTTGGGATAATTGCCCGCGCTCCCGCGAAGGAGCGATTTGCACCTCAATCGGGCGTTTAGTATTCTTGTCTTGACGGCAACCGCCGGTGAGGCAGCATGTCACAGCCGATCAAGACTCTGTCGGCGATGCGGACCAACCCGGTCGGCTGGTGGATCCGCGACCTCGAAAATGTGGCGCGAGCCGTCGGCGCGAATATTCGGAAATCGCGCGGCAGCCACGTGGTCTTCGTCCATCCGCGCATGCGCGAGCTGCTCACCGTACCCGCGAAGCGGCCGATCAAGCCGATCTAGGTACGCAGGTTCGTCGCCTGGGTCGAGCCAATCATGCTGATAGATGATGATAGCGGATCATCCGACGACCGATAGCAGCCGGTCCGGGTCGATGTTGCGGCCGCTGAGGACCACCACCGTGCGGTCGGTGGCGGCCGGAGAGACCTTGCCCGAGAGCAGTGCCGCCACCCCCACCGCAGCACCACCTTCGGCCACCAGTCGCTCCTCGCGGAAGAGAAAGCGCATGGCCTCGGCGATCTCCTCCTCGCGCACCAGATGCACGGCATCCAGGAAACGCTGGCAGAGATCGAGGGTGTAGCGATTGTCGGGCCCGATGCCGCCGCTCAGACAATCCGCCAGGGTCTCGTATTCCTCCACCTCGACCGGTCTTCCGGCGCGGATGCTTTCGTACATGGCAGCCCCCCGCTCCATGGAAACGCCGATCACGCGAAGAGCCGGATCGGCGCTCTTGAGGGCGAGGGCGATGCCGCCGGCCAGCCCACCACCCGAAAGCGGCACCACCACGGTATCGAGTTCGGGCAGGCGCTCCAGAAGCTCGAGCCCGACCGTACCCTGCCCGGCGATCACCCAAGGATCGTCGAAGGGATGGATCAGGGTCAGCCCCTCCGCTTCGGCGATGCGCAAAGCGGCCGCCTCGGCCTCGTCCTGGGTTGCGCCGGCAATGCGGATCTCGGCGCCCAGGGCGGCGATCGCTTCGCGTTTGACCGCCGGCACCCGATCGGTCAGGCAGACCACCGCCGGGATGCCCATCCGGTGGGCGGCGAAGGCCACGGCACGACCGTGATTGCCGGTGGAGACGGTGATCACGCCGCGCCTTCTCTCCTCCTCCGACAGCGCGGCCATGCGGGCGGCGGCACCGCGCAGCTTGAAGGAGCCGGTTTCCTGGACGCTTTCGAGCTTGAGGAAGACCTCGCCGGGAACTCGCCCCGAGAAGGAAGCTGCGCGCAACAATGGCGTTTCCCGGACGATGTCGCGGATGCGTTGCCGCGCCTCGAAGATCTGCCGTGCCGCCAGCATCACGCCTCCCGGGCACCGGCCAGCGCCTGGCGCATGGCGTCCTGCATCAGGAAGATGTCGCTGGTCAGCACGACGAAGGCATAGCCTTCCCCGAACAGGCCCGGAGCACCGGTGTCGCTGCGCGGAATCGTGCCGAGCGGCTTCTGCGCCGCGCGGGCCGCCGCTTCCGCCTCGCGGATCCGCGCGACCACCTCGGGATGGCCGCTTTCCTGGGGATGTCCCAGGCTGCCGGCGAGATCGAAGGGACCGATGAACACCATGTCGACTCCTTGCGTCGCGGCGATCGCCTCGGCGTTGTCCACCGCCTGCGCGCTTTCGATCTGCACCGCCAGCAGCAGATCGGCATTGGCCCGGGAAAAGCGATCGGCGGCAGCGCCGTAGCCGGAAGCACGTACCACCGGCCAGGCGTAGCCGCGTTTTCCCTCGGGCGGATAGCGGCAGGCGGCGACCACGGCCGCGGCTTCGGCACCGTCCTGGACCATCGGCACCAGGAGCGCCTCCGCGCCCAGATCGAGAATGCGGTTGAGGAGGAACGGATCCTTGCCGGGAGCGCGGACCATGGCCGTGGCCTCGGTGGTCTGCACCGCCCGCAGCATGTGCCCGAGATCCTCGGTATCCCCGGTACCGTGCTCGAGATCGATCAGCACCACATCGAAGCCGGCGCGGGCCGCCATCTCGGCCATCACCGGGCTGCCCGACTGGATCCAGATGCCGAGACAGGACCGACCTGCATGGATGCGGCTCTTCATGCGGTTTTCACGAAACATCGAGGCTCCTCCCCTGGCTGCGGCGGGATCCTAGTAGCGGGACAGGATCGAGGCGAGTAGATCGTGCGCGACAACGGCCGGGAGGAGAGCGTTGACGGAGCGACCGAGTACCATGACCCGCACCGATTTCCTCGCCCGTTTCGGCGGCGTGTTCGAGCATTCGCCCTGGATCGCCGAAGCGGCCTTCGATCGCGGCCTGGGAGCGGAAGCCGACAGCGCCGAGGGGCTGCACCGGGCGATGTGCGCGGTGCTGCGCGCCGCCCCGCGGGAGCGCAAGCTCGCCCTGATCCGTGCCCATCCCGATCTCGCCGGCAGGCTGGGCCGGGCCGAGGTGCTGACCGAGGCCTCGCGCAACGAGCAGCGGAGTGCCGGGCTCGATGCCTGCAGCGAAGAGGAGTTCGCACGGTTCACCGAGCTCAATGCACGCTACCGGGCGAAGTTCGGCTTTCCCTTCGTGATGGCCGTCAAGGGGTGCTGTCGCCGGGAGATCCTCGCCGCATTCGAGCGCCG
Organism: uncultured Geminicoccaceae bacterium; assembly: GCA_964475675.1. Classification (GTDB taxonomy): domain Bacteria; phylum Pseudomonadota; class Alphaproteobacteria; order Geminicoccales; family Geminicoccaceae; genus JALSRW01. The sequence continues at coordinate 719 of CAYYZI010000315.1, read as the reverse complement.
CATCGCCAACGGTCCGGAGACCGAATTCGAGACCGCACTGGCCGAGATCGAGAAGATCGCCCTTTTCCGCCTGCGCGAGCTGCTGTCCTGAGCCGGCTCATTCGCGGCAGAGATCCTCGGCGATCACCACCGTCGATTTGACGGTGCGCATGGCCATGGCGGCGTCGATGGCGGCTGCCAGCCCCTCCTCGCCGAAGGGGAACAGGGTCTGCATCTCGTACCAGGGGTAGCGATCGCGGGCGAGATCCAGCATCCGGATGCCGAGCGGCAGATCATTGGCGGTGAAGCCCCAGGATCCGAGGATGGTGGCGTCCTTGGTGCAGATGCGGTGCCAGCTGGTGGCGATCGACCCGGCATCCGTGAACTGGCCCATTTCCACATAGGTGCCGCCGTCGCGCAGGAACTCGAGCCCCTCGGGCCCGGCACTGGGGTGGCCACTGCAGTCGATCACCAGATCGGCACCCCAGCCGCCGACGATCTCGCGCACCGCATGGATCCGCGCCTCGGGGCTTTCGTGCTGTTCGATGTCCACCGTGGCCTCGGCGCCGAAGCGGCGGGCCAGCTCCAGCCGCGGCTTTTCCGGCGCACCGACGGCGATCACCCGTCCCGCTCCCATCTCCTGCGCGGCGGCGATGGCCAGAATGCCGATCGGGCCGGTGCCCTGAACCACCACCGTCGCCCCCCAGGGAAAGCTGCCCGCCTTGCGCGCCCGCTCGAAG
>CAYYZI010000314.1:0-4229 GCA_964475675.1 uncultured Geminicoccaceae bacterium | reverse complement strand
CCTTCATCAGGCCGATATTGCCTTCCTGGATGAGGTCGAGGAACTGCAGGCCGCGGTTGGTGTATTTCTTGGCGATGGAGATCACCAGGCGGAGATTGGCTTCGACCATCTCCTTCTTGGCCCGCCCGGCCTCCCGCTCGCCCTTCTGCACGATCTGGACGATGCGCCGGAACTCGCTGATCCGAAGGCCGGTCTCCTCGGCGATGGCGGCGATCTCCTGACGGAGATCCTCGATCTCCTCGCGGTAGCGCTCGACGAACTCGCCCCAGCCGCGTTCCTTGAGGGTCGCCACCCGCTCGATCCAGCAGGGATCGAGCTCCTGGCCGAGATAGTTGCGCAGGAAGCTTTCGCGAGAGATGCGGCAGCTCTGGGCCAGCCGGAACAGACGTCCCTCGAGGCTCTGCAGCAGCTTGTTCATGTCGAACAGCTGCTCGACCAGGGCTTCCACCCGGTTCTGGTTGAGCTGCACCTGGGCCATCAGCTCGACCACCGTCTGCTTGGCCTTCTGGTAGCGCTCCTCGAGCTCGGCCGGCACCTCGAGGTTGCCCTGGATCAGCGCCAGCCGCTCTTCCTGCAGGTTCCGCAGCACATCGTAGGATTCGGCGATGCGATCGAAGGTCTCCAGCACCCCGTCGCGCAGGCGCGCCTCGAGCGCCGACAGCGACATGGTGTCTTCGTCGAAATCGTCGCTCTCGCTCTCGCCGTTTTCCTCGTCCGCGCTGGCGGGCTTGGCGGCCTCGGCGCCGGGGCCGGCATCGTAGGTCGCATCGAGATCGACGATGTCCCGCAGCAGCACCCGTCCGTCGCGGATGGCGTCGCGCCAGCCGATCACCGCCCGCATCGTCAGCGGGCTCTCGCACAGCGCCTCCAGCACCATGTTGCGGCCGGCCTCGATGCGCTTGGCGATCTCGATCTCGCCCTCGCGCGACAGCAGCTCGATGGTGCCCATCTCGCGCAGATACATGCGCACCGGATCGTCGGTGCGGCCCAGATCCTCTTCCTCGATGGCCCGCCCGGTCTCGCTCTCGGCCTCCTCCTCGCCGGCTTCGCCGGCCGGAGCGGCAGGCTGGGCGGCGGGGGTGCTGCCGGCCTCGCTGCCGGCCTCGGCACGCACGACGGTGACACCTCTGGCTTCGAGGCCCATGATCAGCTCGTCGATCTGCTCGGGTGAAATGTCCGCCGGCAGTGCCGCGTTGAGCTCGTCGAGTCCGATCGTTCCCTGTTCCTTGGCCTGGGCCAGGGCACGCTTGAGCGCAGGCGTCACGGTCAGCAGACGAGCGACACCGTCCTCGGCCTCGGCCGCCGCCTTGCGCTTGCTCGCCGCCGATGCAGTGGACCGGGCCTGCTTCGTCTTGGCCATGCAGTCATCCTCCTCGATCGCGTCCGACCACGGTGCGCAGCGGCCGGAACGATACAACCATCCATGGCATGGGCATCCTCCGCCCACCGGGAAGTCTATCTTCGCGGTGGCAGCGGATCCCCCTCGCCCCGATTCGGGTCATCCTCCGGTGTGGGATTCAGCAAACGATCGAGACCGGCCAGCCGGGCGGTCATCTGTCCCGCCTCCCGACTGCGCAAAGTCTCGTCGATCATCCTGGCCTCACGCCGTTGCGCGGCGAGTCGTACGAGGCGCGCCAATACCGCCCGCCAGTCCGCCAGCAGATCCTCATCCGCCGAAGCGGCGATCCTCGGACGCGGGTCGCCAGCGACCATCTCCTCGATCAGTCCGTCGAAGCCGTGCCCTGACAAGTGGTTCCGCAGATCAGCGGCGTCAAGAGAGCGGGCATCGGCATACCAGCACAGGATTTCCTGCCGCAGCCGCTCGCAGTCGGCATCGGACAGCTCGATGGCGGCGAAGGCCTCCTCCTGCTCCACCAGCAGCGCCGGCGTCTCCAGCACCGGCAGCAGCAGGCGGATCTGGAGTTCGCGCTCGAAGGCGCGCATCTCCGTTTCGAAGCGCTGCCGGTCGAGAGCGCGGCCGGCCACCGCCGGCCTTGCGGCGCGGCGCTCGCCGCGGGACGGTGTCAGGGCCCGCAGACGGGCGTACCATTCCTCCGCGTAGAGGCTGCGCACCGCGGGATCGGCGATCTCGCGCAACAGACCGCGGATGCGCCGCCCGAGCGCGGCGCGGCGCTCGGGGGTGGTGGGCGGACTGGCCTCGGTCTCGCTGCGCCACAGCAGATCCACCAGCGGCAGCAGCCCCTGGCGCAGCGCATCCAGCGCCGCCGCCCCCCGGCCGCGGGCCAGGCTGTCCGGGTCCTCGCCCGCCGGCAGCAGCGCGAACTGCAGGGACTTGCCCGGCGACAGCAGCGGCAGGGCGCGCAGCGCCGCCCGCCAGGCCGCCCGCCTTCCGGCCGCGTCACCATCGAAGCAGAGAACCGGCTCGTCGGCCGCCCGCCACAGCAGCCGGAGCTGATCGGGGGTGAGCGCGGTGCCCAGCGGCGCCACCGCCTGCAGCGCGCCGAGCTGGGCCAGGGCCAGCACGTCGGTATAGCCCTCGACCACGAACAGCTCGCCCTGGCGGCGGGCGACCGGGGCGGCGCGATGGAGATTGAACAGCAGCCGTCCCTTGTGGAAGAGTGGCGTTTCCGGGCTGTTGAGGTACTTGGCCCGCGCCTCGCCCAGCGCCCGTCCGCCGAAGCCCACCACCCGGCCGCGCGCATCGTGGATGGGGAAGATCAGGCGGTGGCGGAAACGATCGAAGGTCTCGCCGGTTTCCTCGCGGCGGGCGAGGAGCCCGGCCTCCAGCAGCAGGACTTCGGTGAACCCGCGGGCGATGAGGGCCTGCTTGAGCGCGTCGCGGCCCTGCGGCGCGTAGCCCAGCTCGAACTGGCGGACGGTTTCGGGAGCGATGCCGCGCCCTTCGAGATAGGCCCGCGCCACGGCACCGTCGGTGCCTTCGAGGCAGCGGCGGAAAAAGCGCAGCGCCGCCGCGTTGGCCTCCAGCAGACCGGGATCGGGCGGCGGTTCGGCGGGGGCACTGCGTTCGGGGGGCGGAATGCCGGTCATCTCCGCCAGTCGCGAGATCGCCTCCGAGAAGCCGACGCCTTCGAGGTTCATGACGAAGTCGACGGCGGTGCCGTGCGCCCCGCAGCCGAAGCAGTGGTAGAAGCCCTTGTCCTCGACCACGGTGAAGGAGGGGGTCTTCTCCTTGTGGAAGGGGCACAGCCCGACCAGTTCCCGGCCCCGGCGGGTGAGCCGGACGTGACGGGCGACGATCTCGCCGAGCGGCAGACGGGCCTTGAAGGCCTCGAGCGAACCGTCGCCCTTCTGGACCACTCCGCCTCCTCGTCCGGCCCCGGAGCCGCGCCCGCCTAGGATCGGCCGGCAGACGCCTGCTGGCAGCCGCAATCCAGCCGCTCGCAAACCATGCGCTTGGCACGGCCGAGATCCATATGGCCGTTGAAGCGCGATTTGAGAGCGGCGATCACCCGCCCGGTGTCCTTGAGCGAATGGGCTTCGAGCTCGTCGATCGCGGCGTCCACCGCATGCGCGATTTCCTCCTCGCTCATCTGCGGCGGCAGGAAGCGTTCGAGAACCGCGATTTCCTCGGCCTCCCGCTCGGCTTCCTCGACCCGCGCACAGGCCTCGCAGCGCGCGATCTCGGCCCGGCGCTGTTCGATCATCTTGCGCAGCATGGCGACGATGGCCGCGTCGTCGACGCCTTCCCGCCCGCCCGCCTCGCGGGCGCTGCGGTCGCGCTCGTCGAGCGCTGCCAGCACCAGCCTCAGGGTCGCCGCGGCGCGGCTGTCCCCCTTCTCGCTGGCCTCTTTCAAAGCCGCCTGCAAACGTTCACGCAGCACGGCACACCTCGAGCTGATGAAGATCCATTGCCAGCCATCCGCACCCGGACGGCTGATCGGCGCACAAGATCGTCTCTAAGACGGCGCTGTGCAAGAGGCATCTGCAGGGCACCATGCTTGACGCCCGAAGAAGGCATGGTAAAAGCCCGCCGATCGACGGCAGGCCGGCGTCTGCCGCGACGCGTGTCTCGCCCCATCGGAAACGTCCCGTCATGTCTCATCCCGGAAAGCGCCGTCCCGACGCTGCGCTGGTGTTGCAGGACGGCACGGTGTTTCGCGGCTTCGGCGCCGGCGCGGTCGGCCGCCGGGTGGGGGAACTGGTGTTCAACACGGCGATGACCGGCTATCAGGAAATCCTCACCGATCCCTCCTATGCCGGCCAGATCATCACCTTCACCTTTCCCCATATCGGCAATGTCGGCACCA
>CAYYZI010000313.1:0-4245 GCA_964475675.1 uncultured Geminicoccaceae bacterium | reverse complement strand
CTGGTAGCCCACCCGCGAGGGCAGGCGGCCGAGCAGGCCCGATACCTCGGCACCGGCCTGGACGAAGCGGAACACGTTGTCGATCAGCAGCAGCACATCCTGCTGGCGTGCGTCGCGGAAATATTCGGCGACGGTGAGCGCGGTCAGGCCGACCCGCCAGCGCGCACCGGGCGGCTCGTTCATCTGGCCGAACACGAGCGCGGTGCGGTCGAGCACACCGGACTGGCGCAGCTCGGCCAGAAGTTCGTGTCCCTCGCGGGAGCGCTCGCCGATGCCGGCGAACACCGAGATGCCGCGGTAGCGTTCGACGGTAGTGCGGATCAGTTCCATGATCAGCACGGTCTTGCCGACGCCGGCGCCGCCGAACATGCCGGCCTTGCCGCCGCGCGCCAGCGGCGCCAGCAGGTCGATCACCTTGATGCCGGTATGGAAGGGCTCGAGGCGGCCCGAGGCATGGGCCAGATCGGGGGCCGGGCGATGGACGGACCAGTGGGGTACCTCTGCTGCCAGCGGCGGACCGTGATCGACCACTTCGCCGACGACCTTCAGGATCCGTCCGAGCACCGCCTCGCCGACCGGCACCAGCAGCGGCCGGCCCTCGGTGCGCGCCCCGGTGCCCAGCGCCAGACCGCTGTTGTCCCGCAGGGCCACCCCGCGGACATGGCGGTCATCGAGATGCTGCTGGACCTCGACGACCAGCCGACCCGGCCGGTCCCAGAGGAGCTCGACGGCACTGCCGATGGGTGGCGGCGGCGGTGCCGGGAAGGCGAGATCGACCACCGAGCCGGCGACCGCGGTCACCCGCCCCTGGCACCAGCCCCTCGACACGTTGTCCACGGCCCCGCACGCCCTCCCTCATGCTGCCACCGCTCCGCGCGTGCATCATGAACGACAAAGCCGAGACCGCGGCAACCGCGCATTGACGTGCCGCAAGCGGCGGCCGGGCGCGGCTTCAGCTCTTGGCCGGAGTCACGGCGGCGCCCATCTGGCGCATGATCAGCCACTGCTGGGCGATCGACAGGATGTTGGTCCAGGTCCAGTAGAGCACGAGGCCGGCGGGGAAGCTCGCGAACAGGAAGGTGAACATCACCGGCAGCATCATCATCACCTTGGCCTGGGTGGGATCGGCCGGCTGGGGATTGAGTTTCTGCTGCAGGAACATGGTGATGCCCATCAGCAGCGGCAGCGCGCCGATATGCAGGAAGCTCGGCGGATCCCAGGGAATGAGCCCGAACAGGTTGAAGAGGCTGGTCGGGTCGGGCGCCGAAAGGTCGCGGATCCAGCCAAAGAAGGGCGCATGCCGCATTTCGATGCTGACGAACAGCACCTTGTAGAGCGAGAAGAAGATCGGGATCTGCACCACGATCGGCAGGCAGCCCGACATCGGGTTGACCTTCTCCCGCTTGTAGAGCGCCATCAGCTCCTGGTTCATGCGCGCCTTGTCGTCACCGAAGCGCTCGCGGATCTTCATCATCTGGGGCTGGAGCTGCTTCATCTTGCTCATCGCCCGATAGGACTTGTTGGCGAGAGGAAACAGGATCGCCCGGATGAGCAGGGTCAGGATCAGGATGGCGATACCGTAATTGCCGGTCAGCGTGTAGAGGAAATGCAGCACCTTGAACATCGGCTTGGTCAGGAAATAGAACCAGCCGAAATCGACCGCCCTGTCGAACAGGGGGATGCCGAGTTCCTCGCTGTACTTGTCGAGGAGATTGACCTCCTTGGCGCCGACGAAGATCCGGTCGGTGACGCTGTGGCTGGCACCCGGTGCCACGGTCACCGGCTTGCCGACGAAGTCGGCCTGGTAGCGCGGCTTGCCGTCGGGCGCGCTGTAGCGGAAGCTGGCCGAGATCTCGCGTGCCTGATCGGGAACCAGGGCCACCAGCCAGTACTTGTCGGTGAAGCCGAGCCAGCCGCCCTTGCTTTCGAGAGCGACCTTGCCCTCCTCGACCAGGTCCTTGTAGTTGATCTCGTTGAGGGTGCCGTCGAGCACGCCGATCGGGCCCTCGTGGAGAATGTAGTAGCCGAGGGTCTTGGGCGTGCCCCAGCGGCTCACCAGCGCATAGGGATAGAGGGTGACCGGCGCGGTGCCGTTGTTGACCACCTCGCGGGTGATCGTGAACATGTAGTCGGAATCGACCGAGATCCGCCGCTTGAAGGTCAGGCCGGCGCCATTGTCCCAGACCAGCTCCACCGGATTGTCCTGGCTGAGCCTGTTGGCCTTCGCCTTCCACAGGGTCGAGGCGTCGGGCAGGGTCACATCCTTGCCCGGGGCCACCCAACCGAACTCGGCGAAATAGGAGTCCGGCAGGCCGGCGGGCCGCAGCAGGCGGATGTTGGGGGAATCGGGCTCGATGCTCTCGCGATAGTCGGACAGCAGGATGTCGTCGAGCCGGCCGCTTTCGAGCGCCATCGAGCCGAACAGCCGGCCGTTGTCGACCGGCAGCCGGGGACTCTGCTGGAGGACCTTCTCGATCAGCATGGTCTCGACCGCCGGGCCGGCCACCGAGGGCACTTCGGCGGTTCCCGGCGGTGACGTCGGCGCCGGCTTCTGGACCTCGGTCACCGCCTCGCCCTCGGGCGTCTTCTGCGCCTGCTTCATCTTCGGAAATTCGTAGAAATACTGAAATCCGAGGATGATCCCGACGGACAGTACGATCGCCAGGATGAGGTTGCGCTGTTCGGTCATGCGTGTCGCCTCTCGGGCTCGAGCCTGTTTGTCGCCTTGTCGCCATCCGCAGCAGCGCAGGCGTGCACCGTCCCCGGAACCGGATCGTAGCCGGCACCGCCCCAGGGATGGCAGCGGGCGATCCTGCGCACCGCCAGCCAGCCGCCCCGCAGCGCGCCGTGGCGCTCGATCGCTTCCAGCGCATAGTCGGAACAGGTGGGCAGATAGCGGCAGCGCGGCGGCATGAGCGGCGACAGGAAATAGCGGTAGAAGCGGATCAGGAGGCGGAGGAAGCGGGACGCCGCTCCGGCTTCCCGGTGAGACGCGTGAGCGCCTTGCGTAGATCGTCCTGCAGCTTGTCGAAGGGCCATGTCAAAACCGCCTGCCGTGCTATCAGCACATAGTTCCTGCCGGGCTGACCCCAATATGGCAGCACATGACGTGCGGCCTCACGCAGTCTCCGCTTTGCCCGGTTGCGGATGACCGCATTGCCGAGGCGCCGGGTGGCCGTGAAACCGACGCCGATCGTCGGGGCGGGATCGGCCAGGCGACGACGACAGCTCTGTAGCACAAACGCCGGCGTCACGACCTTGCGGCCGCGCGCCGCCTCGAGGAACTGACCTCGTCGCCGCAGCCTCTCCAGACGGATCCCTTCCGACGGCGTCGATGTCAAGCCGACAGACGCTTGCGCCCCTTGGCGCGGCGTCGTTTGATGACCCTGCGGCCACCGACGGTCGCCATGCGCGCGCGAAAGCCGTGACGGCGCTTGCGAACGAGTCTGCTCGGCTGATAGGTGCGTTTCACGGAGGAACTGCCCTTCGAAGGTCCCGGAACGGCAAAGCGAGCGGTGATATAGGCGGCGGCGGACCGGCTGTCAAATCCGCCGGCGGGTTACCATATCGTTTGGCACGGCCCCGAACCGGGCTGATTCCTGCCCTGGACGAAGGTGGCGAACGACAATGAACGGAGCGGAAAGGAGCACCCTGCGCCCGCCCTGGGGACGCGGGCTCTCGACCCGCATCCTCGCCCTTTCGGTGGCCTTCCTGCTGCTCGGCGAGATCCTGATCTATCTACCCTCGATCGCCCGTTTCCGGCTGACCTATCTCGAGGAACGTCTGGCTCGCGCCTATATCGCCACCCTGTCGCTCGATCGCAGCGGCACGGTGCCGGTGGCGATGGAGATCGAGGATGCCATCCTGAGCCATGTCGGGCTCCTGCGGATCCGCATCACGCGCCCCGATGGCGAGCTGCTGCTTGGGCAGCCGGCGCCGGTGGCACGCAGCTTCGACCTCGCCCGAACCAACTGGGCGAGCCTCATCTGGGACAGTCTGGAGACCCTGGCATCGCGCGGCACCCGCCTCATCGAAGTGCGTGCACCGGCCCCCACCGAGGTCGGCGCCGAGGTCGAGATCGTCCTTCCCGAGGCGGCGATGTGGATGGAGATGGTCGACTATTCGCGGCGCATCCTCCTGCTGTCACTGGCGCTGGCCATCATTCTCGCCAGCCTGCTGTTCTGGAGCCTGCGGCGGATGATCGTGCGTCCGCTGTGCGAGGTGACCGAGCATCTGGCCCGCTTC
>CAYYZI010000312.1:0-4257 GCA_964475675.1 uncultured Geminicoccaceae bacterium | reverse complement strand
ACCGCTGCCGATGGGCGCCACCACCGGGATGATCTCGCTGCCGGCGAGCACATCGAGTACGGTGCGGTCGATCTCCTCGGGCTCGCCGACGAAACCGAGATCGACGATCCGTTCGAGATTGCTTTCGGGATCGCGCCGGGTGCGGGTCACCCGCCGCGCCCGGATCAACCGCGCATCCTTGCCGCAGATGCCCACGGCCTTGCCGCCCGCGGCCTGGATGGCGCTGACGATCTCCTTGTTGATGCGGCCGGCGAGGACCATTTCCACCACCTCGACGGTGGCCGCGTCGGTGACCCGCAGCCCGTCGACGAACTCGCTGCGGATCCGCAGCCGGTCGAGCATCGCCTTGATCTGCGGGCCGCCGCCATGGACCACCACCGGGTTGATGCCGACCTGCTTGAGGAGAACGATGTCGCGGGCGAAATCGCGCGCCAGTTCCTCCTCGCCCATGGCATGCCCGCCGTATTTGACGACGAAGGTATCGCCGCTGTAGCGGCGCATGTAGGGCAGCGCCTCGATCAGGGTGCGGGCGACGCGGTGGATGTCCTGCGTGGGTGCTGCCGGTTCGGCCATGTCTATCCCCCGTTTCGCGGCGGCCGGGCGATCGCCGCCAGCTCGGCGCGCAGTTCGGCGATGCCGTAGCCCAGCCGGGCGCTGGTGACCAGCGGTTCGGCCAGGGCCGCGCGCCGGCGGCGGGCCAGGGCCGCGGTCTCGGCCACTCGCTCGGCCAGCGCCTCGCGGCGCAGCAGATCGGTCTTGGTCAGCACGATCTGGAAGGGCACCGCGGCCTCGGCCAGAAGCTCCATGATCTCGAGATCGCTCTTCTTGACCTCGTGGCGGGCATCGAGCAGCAGGCAGACCCGCATCAGGTTGGGGCGGCCGCGCAGATAGTCGCGCACCAGGCCGCTCCAGGCCGCCACCTTCTTCTTGGGTGCCGCCGCATAGCCGTAGCCGGGCAGGTCGACCAGCAGCAGGCGGCCGCCGAGCTCGAAGAAATTGAGCTGCTGGGTACGTCCCGGCGTCTTCGAGGTGCGGGCGATGCTGCTGCGTCCGGTGAGAGCGTTGATCAGGCTCGACTTGCCGACATTGGAGCGGCCGGCGAAAGCCACCTCGGGGAGATCGGCCCCGGGCAGCTGCTCGGCCGCCGCCACCCCGAGCAGGAAGCGGACCGGCTGGGCGAACAGCAGCCGCCCGTCCTCCTGCCGCTCTTCGGGGCTCCTGATGCCGCCTTCTGCTGCCATTTCCCGGCTCCGTCCTTTCGCCGAATTGGGTTCCGCGCAGCCCCGCAGATAGGGCGGATCGGCCGCTCCTGCCAGACGCGCCGACGGCGGCCCGGGGCCGCAGCGTTCACAGCCCGGGGGCGGTCTGGTATGCTGCCGGCGGCGGAACTGGGACAACAGCCCCCAAGAGGTCGGGTTTCGCCGAGGCCCTGTCCGCTCCGCCGCAGAATCGGAGGCTCACCGCAGGGAGGTAGACAATGGGAAACAGGCTCACCGCACTGGCCGCGGGGACGGCGATCGCCGGCCTGCTCACCATGGCACCGCCGCTCGAGGCGCGGGTCCTGCAGATGCAGGCGGCCTGGCCCGCATCGCTGACACTCTACGAGAACTTCACCTACTTCGCGGAACGGGTGAAGGCCCTCACCGGCGGCGAACTGGAGATCAAGACGATGCCGGCGGGGCAGGTGGTGCCGGCCTTCGAGATCCACGACGCCGTCAATCGCGGGGTGATCGATGGCGGCCATATCTGGACCGGCTACCTGCAGGGACGTCATCCGGCGGCGATCCTGTTCACCGGCGGTCCGGGCGGCCCGTTCGGCCTCGACATGCTCGATCATATGGGCTGGTTCTACGAGGGCGGCGGCAAGGAGCTCTACGAGGAATTCTGGAAAAAGGAGCTCAAGCTCAACATCGTCGCCATTCCCATCCTGCCGGCCGGGCCCCAGGCCTTCGGCTGGTTCAAGCGGCCGATCACCGATCTCGAGGACATGAAGGGCCTCAAATGCCGGCAGACCGGCATCGCCAACGAGATCTGGTCGCGCATGGGCTTCGCCGTCGTCAACATGCCCGGTGGCGAAATCCTGCCCTCGGCCGAGCGCGGCGTGATCGACTGTGCCGAATGGGTCGGCGGCGTCGAGGATCTGCGCCTCGGCTTCCACAATGTCTGGAAGTACCACTATTCGCCCGGCGTCCACGAGACGGTGACCATCTCGGACGTCATCTTCAACGGTGATGTGTGGGAAAGCCTCACCGATCAGCAGCGCGAAGCGATCCGCTCGGCGGCCGACGAGACCTGGATGCGCTGGTGGGTGCGCTGGCAGAAGCAGAATGCCGAGGCCCTCAAGGAACTGCGTGACAAATACGGGACGGTGATCAAGAACACGCCGCCCGACATTCTCACGGCCTTCCTCAAGGCGTGGGACGATCTCGCGGCCGAACACGCCGCCAACAACCCCTTCTTCAAGAAGGTGCTGGAATCCAAAAAGGCGTACGCCAGCATCGTCGTGCCGGCGAAGCGCTTCTACTTCCCGCCCTATTCGCTGGTGGCCGACTACTACTGGCCTCGCGAAGAATGAATCCGGAGTGGCCGCCGCGCCCGCCGTGGCGGCCACCACCTCCATCCGTCGCACGGAACGCGCATCCGCAGGGCAGAGGGGGAGATCATGTCGTTCGAAGAGGAGCAGCTGCTCCGGATCTGCAATGCCATCGACCGTTTCACCGAGCTCACCGGCTACGTCTTCTCCTGGCTGTCCGTGCCGCTGGTCGGGGTGATCGCCTATGAAGTGTTCGCGCGCTACGGCTTCGACGCCCCCACCAGCTGGGCGTTCGAGCTCAGCTACATGCTCTACGGCAGCATGTTCATGCTCGGCACGGCGCTGGCCCTGCGCAAGGGCGCGCATATCCGCACCGATCTCTTCTGGCACAAGTTCAGCCCGCGCACCAAGGGGCTGATCGATCTCATCGGCTATCTGGTGTTCCTGTTTCCCGGCGTCATCATGGTGCTGTGGGTCGGCTGGGAGGAAACCCTCTACTCCTACGACATCATGGAGCGCTCCGAGGCCACCGCCTGGCGGCCGCTGATGTGGCCGTTCAAATCGATGGTCCCGCTGTCCGCCCTGCTGCTGCTGATTCAGGGCGTCTCCGAAGTCATCAAGGCCTATCACGCGGTCAAGACCGGCGAACTCCTGACGCCGACCGAGGAGGTGCAGATCTGATGGGCACCGAAATCGTCGGCCTCGTCATGCTGGCCCTGCTCATCGGCATCATTTTCCTGGGATTTCCGATCGCCTTCACCCTCCTCGCACTGGCCTTCGCCTTCGGCTACCTGGCCCTGGGCAAGCTGGTCTTCAGCCTCGCCTACTTTCAGACCATCGGCTTGATGAAGGTCGAGGAGCTGGCGGCGGTGCCGCTGTTCGTGCTGATGGGTTACGTCACCGAACAGGCCGGGCTGATGGAACGGCTGTTCCAGGCCTTCCGGCTGTTGCTGGCTCCCCTGCGCGGCGCCCTCTATCTCGTGGTGCTGGGCACCGCAACCGTGTTCGCCATGGCCACCGGCATCGTCGGCGCGGCGGTCACCGTGCTCGGCATCATGGCCGCGCCGATCATGATCAAGGCCAATTACGACGCCAAGCTGTCGGCCGGGGTGATCACCGCCGGCGGCACCCTCGGCATCCTCATCCCGCCGAGCGTGATGCTGATCGTGATGGGGCCGGTGATGGGCATCTCGGTGGTCCAGCTCTATGCCGCCGCCTTCGGCCCCGGTTTCCTGCTGGCCAGCCTCTACATCATCTACGCCCTCGGCCGCTCCTTCCTCAAACCGAGTCTCGGCCCGCCGATGCCGATGGAGGAGCGGGCCGGTTCGGTCGGCGAAATCATCCGCGAAGTGGTGCTGGGCATGGTGCCGCTGGCAGCCCTGATCACCGCCGCTCTCGGCAGCATCCTGGCCGGCCTCGCCACCCCCACCGAGGCCGCCGGCATGGGGGCACTGGGTGCCCTGCTGCTGGCGGCGGCCTACCGCCGGCTGACCTGGACCAACTTCGTCGCCGCCCTGCAGAACACGCTCGTGACCTCGAGCCTGGTGCTGTTCCTGGCGGTCGCCTCCAACGTGTTCGGCGCGGTGTTCGCACGCATGGGTTCGGCCGATCTCATCACCCAGGTGCTGCTGGGGCTCGAGCTGCCACCCTGGGCGATGATCGCGCTGATCATGTTCCTGGTGTTCATTCTCGGCTGGCCGTTCGAGTGGCCGGCGGTCATCCTC